>NZ_JBYSYZ010000016.1:0-125869 GCF_058783925.1 Pseudomonas sp. FW305-70 | reverse complement strand
GGGAATCCCGCCGCTACGCCTCCCGTGACCACGGCGATGCCGCCGACGGTCAGGGTGGTGACGCCGTCCAGTGCGGTGACGGTGAACGTGCCGCTCTGGGTCAGGGCTGGTGCGTTGGGGTTGCTGCCGTCACTGAGGTTTTTCTCGTAGACCGTCAGCTCGCCGCCGTACACGTTGAGGCCGTTGAGGACCACCGGATCGTCATTGTTGTGGATTTGCAGTACCAGGTTGGCGGTGCTGCTGTCGCCGTCCGCATCGGTGATGGTGTAGGTGAAGGTGTCTGTGCCGTCGCCACCGCCGTGCAGGGCTTTGAAGTCGGCATCACTGGTATTCAGCGTGTAGGTGTAGGTGCCGTTGGCGTTGAGTACCAAGGTGCCGTAGGTGCCGGTGAAAGTGCCGGGGGTGATCGGACCAGCGCCTTCACCGATGGTTACCCGGTCGGCGCCTTGTACGTCGTTGGTCAGCACGTTGCCGTTGAGGGTCAGCAGGGTTTCCGAGGCGGTGCCATTGCTGTCGTTCACGCCTTTCGGCAGGTCGTCGACGATGTTGACGTCGAGGCTGCCCGTGGCCGTGGTGCCGTTGTCATCGACCAGGGTCACGGCGAACTGCTCAGGCAGGGTGTTGGCGCCGTTGGCCGTTGGGTGCGCTTCGTTGTCGTTGAGGGTGTAGCTGTAGCTCACGACACCGGTCGCCGCGTTAAAGCCGGTGATGGTCAGCGTGCTGCCCAATGGCGTGGTGATCGATTGTGGGAAGCCCGCCGCCACACCCGCGGTGACCACGGCGATGCCGCCGACGGTCAGGCTGGTGACACCGTCCAGTGCAGTAACAGTGAAGGTGCCGTTCTGGGTCAGCGCCACGGCATCCGGAGTACTGCCGTCACTGAGGTTTTTCTCGAAGACGGTGAGTTCGCCGCCCTCGACGTTCAAACCGCCAATCGTCACCGGATCATCGTTGTTGTGGATCTGCAGCACCAGGGTCGCCGTACTGCTGTCGCCATCGGCGTCCGTCAGCGTATAGGTGAAGCTTTCGGTGCCGTCGCCACCGCCGTGCAACGCTTTGAAATCCGCATCGCTGGTGTTCAGGGTGTAGGTGTAAGTGCCGTTGGCGTTAAGTACCAGGGTGCCGTAGGTGCCGGTGAATGTGCCGGGGGTGATCGGGCCGGCGTTTTCTCCAATGGTTACCCCGTCGGCGCCTTGCACGTCGTTGCTCAATACGTTGCCGTTGAGGGTCAGCAGGGTTTCCGACGCCGTCGAAGCGTTGCTGTCGTTCACGCCTCGAGGCAGGTCATCGACGATATTCACATCCAATGAACCGGTGGTCGTGGTGCCGTTGTCGTCGACCGCGGTCACGGTGAACTGTTCAGGCAGGGTGTTGGCGCCGTTGGCGCTCGGATGCGCTTCGTTGTCGTTGAGGGTGTAGCTGTAGCTCACCACACCGGTCACCGCGTTGAATCCGGTGATGGTCAGCGTGCTGCCCAGCGGGGTAGTGATCGACTGCGGGAAGCCCGCCGCCACACCCGCGGTGACCACGGCGATGCCGCCGACGGTCAGGCTGGTGACACCGTCCAGAGCAGTAACGGTGAAGTTACCGTTCTGGGTCAGCGCCGTGGCATCCGGTGCGCTGCCGTCGCCGAGGTTTTTCTCGAAGACGGTGAGTTCGCCGCCAGTGACGTTCAAACCGCCAATCGTCACCGGATCATCGTTGTTGTGGATTTGCAGCACCAGGGTCGCCGTACTGCTGTCGCCATCGGCGTCCGTCAGCGTATAGGTGAAGCTTTCGGTGCCGTCGCCACCGCCGTGCAGGGCCTTGAAGTCGGCATCGTTGGTGTTGAGGGTGTAGGTGTAGGTGCCGTTGGCATTCAGCACCAGGGTGCCGTAGGTACCGGTGAAGGTGCCGGGAGTGATCGGCCCGCTGTTTTCACCGACCGGCACACGGTCAGCGCCTTGCACATCGTTGGTCAATACGTTGCCGTTAAGCGTCAGCAAGGTTTCCGAGGCGGTGCCATTGTTGTCATCGACTGCTTTGGGCACGTCATCGATGATGGTGAGATCCAGCGTACCCGTGGTGCTGTCGCCATTGCTGTCGCTGGCCACCACGGTGACGCGCTCGGTAAGACTATTGGCACCCTCGCCGCTTGCATGGGTTTCGGCACGGTTGAGGGTGTAGCTGTAACTGACCACGCCCGTCGCCGGGTTGTAGCCGGTGAAGGTCAAGGTACTGCCCAGAGAAGTGGTGAACGACTGCGCAAAACCTGCCGCCACACCGCCGCTGATCACGTTGATACCGCCGATGCTCAGGCTGGTCAGCCCGTCTGGCGCATTGATGGTGAAGGTGCCGCTTCGCGTCAGCGAACCTTCGCTCCTCAACGAACCGTCGGTCAGGTTGGCTTCATTGACAGTCCGATCGCCGTTCTGCCCCGACAGACCTTCGAAGCTGACCGGATTGTTCGGCACCTGCGGCGTCACTGGTGGCACCACAGGGGTATCGGCCGCTACAGTGTTATTGTCCGGATTAGCGTTCAGGCGTTCTTCGGGAAGTTCGGGAATGCCATTGAAACCGGCAGTAGGGAAGCCGATGGTGGGATCGACTCGCCCGCCCACTTCCTCGAGCATGACGAAACTATGGCCGCTGCCCTGGACGCCGCCCGGTACACCGCTAGTCGTAGACGACCCGGCAGCGGTGGCTTCAGCGGTTTGGGTCGGATCGTCGCCCGCCGCAATGGCTTTTTGCAGCTGTTCGACATCCGTCAGTTGCGCCTGGCTCGGCGTCACCGCCTCGGACAAGTCCACATGGGGAATCTGATTGGCGAGCAATTGCGGGGTCATCTGCATGCTGCTGCCGCGCCCGAGGGTCAGTTCCTGGCCATTTTGCAGATGCACCGCTACCGCGCCTTCAGCGCCGGTACTCAGTTGGTCGCCAGCGAACAGCTTGTCCCCTTCGACCAAAGCACGCCGGGTGCCATCGCTCGCAACCGCGAACACCTGACCGATGACCTTACTGACGATTCCGATGAGCGTTGCCATGTGCACTTCCTCCGCCGCCAACCGCCGTCGGCACCTTGATTGTGCGAAGAACGTGCTCATGGCTCGAGCGGGTTGCCTGGTGGATCGTGTTCCGGGTGCCGGTTTACTTGAGTAAGCCGTGTACCCGGCAACAATCTCGCCCAGCCAGTCGCTCACGGCGCTGTTTACGATTTCGGGAAAATCCCTCTGCAATCAATGGCATCGGATCCCTGTTCGCAACAACGTTGCCTGTGAGCGATGCGTAACGATCTCGAAGCACTCAAGTGACAAAAAACCGTCGCCACCAGATCGCTCGCATCCCTCCCCTCCAGCACTTCTCCGCTCTATTTCGATAAGTGGATTGGAACTTTCCTCAAAGCCCGATGAGCCCCCTAGAGCTCGTAAAACAAGGGCTTTCGACTTGAACAATGTGCTGGATTTTGTAGAGCGCATAAGTTTTTTTTTGCATAGCCGTTATGAAAAAAATTTCTTAGCTACGCTCCAGAATGTTCTTAGCTCTTTTGTTAAATACGTGAAACAACTTTACCTACAAATGCCGTCAATAAATTGGCGACTGATAAGCACCATCAGGAATCAGGGAGATGTACCATGCGCCTATTCACCCCCCTCAGCCGCGCGGTTCTTTTGGCCATGGCCTGCTCGTACCAAGCCCAGGCCATGACGCTGACCGAGGCAATCCAGAGCACCATCGCGACGCACCCGGAACTGGCATCGCGGGTGGACAGCCGTCTGTCGGCTGACGAAGACGTGAAGGTCGCGAAAGGGGGCTTTTATCCATCGGTCGATCTGAACGCCGCTTACGGGCGCGGGTACAGCGATAACACCAATACCCGGGCGCTCGGCAATCACCACACCGAAATTCTCAACTACACCCAGTCGGAATTGCGCCTGCGGCAAATGCTTTTTGACGGGTTCAACACCGCCAATGAAGTCGATCGCACCAAAGGCGTGGTCAACTCGCGAGCCTATTACGCTCAGGGTACGGCTCAGGATCTGGCCCTGCGCACCACCGAGGTTTATCTCGAGGTGCTCAAGCACCGCGAACTGGTGACCCTGGCCAAGAACAACCTGCAAGCGCACTTGCGGGTCAACGACCAGATCGGCCTGCGCACCCAGCGCGGCGTTGGTAGCAACGCCGATGCCGACCAGTCCAGCGCTCGCCGGGCACTGGCAGAAAACAACCTCGACACCGCCGAAGTCAATCTGGCTGACGCCGAGTCGAACTTTTACGCCGTTGTCGGGCGTATGCCCGATGAACTCGAAGCCCCGCCGTCGATTCGCGGTGAAGTCCCAACCTCCCTGCCCGAAGCCCAGCAGAGCATGGTGGAAAACAACCCTTACCTGAAATCCGCCCAGGCCGACGTGCAATCGGCCGAAAGCCAGTACGAAGTTGCCAAGTCGCCCTTCTACCCACGCCTTGACGCCGAGGCGGCAGTGGGCGCGAACAACAACGTGCAGGGTGACGAAGGCCACGACAACGAGTGGCGGGTCGGCGTGGTGATGAATTACAACCTGTTCCGCGGCGGCAGCGACAAGGCGCGCCTGGCTTCCGACGCGCACAAGATCAACCAGGCCATGGACATCCGCAACAATGCCCTGCGCCAGCTCAACGAGAATATTCACCTGGCCTGGAACGCCATGGTCAATGCCAAGAAACAAACCCCGACCGCCCGTGAATACGCCGACACCAGCAAGCGCGTACGCATTGCTTATCAGGATCAGTTCGGCCTCGGCCAGCGGACCCTGCTTGACCTGCTCGACAGCGAAAACGAACTCTACAACGCCAACCGCCGCTACACCGAAGTGCGCTACACCGAAGAATTTTCGATGTACCGCATCCTGGCGAACATGGGGCAGTTGTTGAGCAAACAACGGGTCGTACTGCCCGCCGACGCGATCGCCCAGACCGAAGTGAAAAACGAAGCTCGTCTGCCTGAAATGAAGTAGTGCATGGGAGGGTTCAATGACCAGCATGGAACCCGGCAACACCGGTGTCGATCCGCGCCTGAGCTTCGATGACCCGCTTCTGGACGGTCTGTTGATCCTCTGCAAACTCCATGGCGCGACGGTCAGTCGCGCCAGCCTCAGTGCCGGGCTCCCCATGGCACACCAACGCCTGAGCCTGGACCTGCTGCCCCGTGCAGCGGCCCGGGCCGGTTTGCAGGCGCGCCTGCTGCGCCGTGACCTCAAGGACATCTCGCCGCTCAACCTGCCCGTGCTGCTGTTGCTCAACAACGGCCGCACGGCCGTCCTGCGTCGTTATGCCGAAGACGGCAAGGTGCTGATCCTGCCCAGCGAAGCCGACGGCGGCGAACAATGGCTCAGCCCTGAAGAGTTGGCCGAACACTACAGTGGCCAGGCGCTGTTTGCCCGGCCACGCCACGAACTCGAAGACTTGCGCTCGCCGCTGGTGCCTCGGGTCCAGGCCTGGTTCCGCGATACGCTGAAGCTGTCGAAATGGCTCTACAGCGACGCGATCCTGGCGAGTTTCCTGATCAACCTGCTGGGTCTGATGGTGCCGCTGTTCGTGATGCAGACCTACGACCGCGTAGTGCCGAACCAGGCTACTTCGACCTTGTGGGTGCTGGCGATCGGTCTGCTGATCGGCACCGCTTTCGAACTGGTGCTGCGGGTCGTTCGCGCGCACCTGCTGGATACCGCCGGCAAGAAAACCGACGTGATCCTGTCGGCCACCCTGTTCGAGCGCATCACCGGCATGGCGATGAAAGCGCGGCCGGCGACCATCGGTGGTTTTGCCCAAAGCATTCATGACTTCCAGGGCCTGCGGGAGTTTCTCACCGCCGTGACCCTCACCAGCTTGATCGACCTGCCCTTCTGCCTGCTGATGCTGCTGGTGATCGGCCTGCTCGGTGGCTGGCTGGTGGTGATTCCGGTTCTGGCGTTTCCCATCACCATCCTATTCGCCATGGTGATCCAGGTACGCCTGCGCGACACCGTACAGAAAAGCCTCAGCCTCGGTGCCGAACGCCAGGCGTTGCTGATCGAAACCCTCAGCGGCCTGGAAACCCTCAAGGCCTGCAGCGCCGAAAGCGAACGCCAGCACAAATGGGAAAGCACCCACGGCGCCCTCACCCGCCTCGATAGCCATGCGCGCAACCTCTCGGCCCTGGCCACCAACGGCACGCTGTTCATCCAGCAACTGTCCGGCATGGCGACCATCGTCGCCGGGGTCTACAGCATCATCGCCGGCAATCTCAGCGTCGGTGCCCTGGTGGCCAGCTACATGCTCGGCAGTCGGGTGCTGGCGCCACTGGGACAGATCGCCGGCCTGATCACCCGCTACCAGCAAGCGCAACTGACCATGAAAAGCACCGACGCGCTGATGGGCCTGCCCCAGGAGCGCGACGCCAAACAGCGGCCATTGGAGCGCACGCAACTGCAAGGGGCGCTGGATGTTGTCGGCGTGACCTTCCACTACAACGGCCAGAATACCCCGGCGCTGGCCAACGTCAGTTTCAGCGTGAAACCCGGTGAGCGAATCGGCGTGATCGGTCGCAGCGGCTCGGGCAAAAGCACCCTGGCGCGGCTGGTGATGGGTTTCTACGAACCGGAAGAAGGCCAGCTATTGCTCGATGGCCTGGACTTGCGACAGCTGGACGTCGCCGACCTGCGCCATCAGATCGGTTACGTCGCTCACGACCTGCCGCTGCTGGCCGGCAGCCTGCGCGATAACCTGACCCTCGGCGCGCGCTACATCAGTGACTCACGCATGCTCGAAGTGGCCGAACTCACCGGCGTCACCGAACTGGCCCGGCAACACCCGCAAGGCTTCGACCGGCCCGTGGGCGAGCGCGGACAGTTGCTGTCCGGTGGTCAGCGCCAGGCGGTTTTGCTGGCCCGGGCCTTGTTGCTCGACCCGCCGATCCTGCTGCTCGACGAACCGACCAGCGCCATGGACAACAGCAGCGAAGACGTCCTGCGGCAAAAACTCCACGGCTGGGTCCAGGGCAAAACCGTGCTGCTGGTGACTCACCGCACCTCGATGCTGAGCCTGGTGGATCGGCTGGTGGTGCTGGACAACGGACGGATCGTCGCCGACGGGCCGAAAGAAGCAGTCATCGATGCACTGCGCAAGGGCCGTGTCGGTTCTGCGGCTGTTTAGATACGAATACACAGCCTGTGGCGAGGGAGCTTGCTCCCGCTGGGTTGCGAAGCAGCCCCCTCGTTGTGTCACCTGGATCGCGCCAGCAGTTTTTGCGACGGCTTCGCCGCCGGACGGGAGCAAGCTCCCTCGCCACAGGATTGTGTTCGGCACTATTTCTCTTAACTGACGGGTATCGCCATGTCTGCTCGAACGCCAGATTCAGCGCCCCGAGGCTACTTCAACAGCTTCGGCAAAAGCGCCGAAGTCGAATTCATGCCGGAAACCGCCGGCGCCTCGTTGCAGGACTCGCCGCGCTGGTCGCGGATCACCGTGTGGCTGACCGCTGCACTGCTGATCTGCGCACTGGTCTGGGCCAAGTTCGCCGTCTTGCAGGAAGTGACCATGGGCGAAGGCAAGGCGATTCCGTCGAGCAAGGTCCAGGTGATCCAGAACCTCGAGGGCGGCATCGTCACCGAAATCTTTGTGCGTGAAGGGCAGATGGTGAACAAGGGCGACACCTTGCTGCGCCTGGATGACACGCGCTACCTGTCGAACAAGGGCGAAAGTGAAGCCGATCGCTACGCCTTGACCGCGCAGGTCGAACGGCTCTCGGCCGAAGCCGAAGGCCGGCCGTTCAAGCTGTCAGAAGAAGTGATCGCCAAGGCGCCGCAAGTGGCCGAAGACGAGCGCTCTCTGTACGAGCAGCGGCAACGTCGACTCGCGAGCGAGCAGCGCACACTGTCCGAACAACTTCGGCAAAAAACCCAGGAATTGGCGGAGTTCCGCTCGAAACAGGGTCAATTCAGTTCAAGCCTGGCGCTCCTGCAACAAGAGATGAACATGTCCACGCCGCTGGTGGGCACCGGTGCCGTGTCGCCGGTGGAAATCCTGCGCCTCAAACGCAGCGCCGTGGAGATTCGCGGTTCGCTGAACGCCACCACCCTGGCGATTCCCCGGGCGGAATCGGCGATCAACGAGATCAAAAGCAAGATCGACGAGTCGGAGCAAACCTTCCGTTCGGAAGCGGCCAAAGAGCTGAACGAGAAACGCACCGACCTGTCGAAAATCACCGCATCGAGCATCGCCATCGACGACCGCGTGACCCGCACCACCGTGGTCTCGCCGGTGCACGGCATCATCAAGGTGCTGAAGGTCAACACCATCGGTGGTGTGGTCCAGCCCGGCAGTGACATGGTGGAAATCGTGCCGCTGGAAGACAACCTGCTGATCGAGGCCAAAGTCCGCCCGCAGGACGTTGCATTCCTGCATCCGGGCCAGAAAGCCATGGTCAAGTTCAGTGCCTACGACTACACCATTTACGGCGGCCTGAGCGCCAAGCTGGAGCTGATCGGCGCCGACACCATCACCGACGACAAGGGCAACAGCTTTTATCTGATTCAGGTGCGCACCGACAAAAACCATCTGGGCGGGGATGTGAAACCGCTGCTGATCATCCCGGGGATGGTGGCGACAGTGGACATTATTACCGGGGAGAAAACGGTGCTGGATTACTTGCTTAAACCGGTGTTGAAAGCGCGGACCGAGGCGATGCGGGAGCGGTAGTTTCTGGCTGAGATTTTCTGGTGATTGTTCCGCCGCCTTCGCGAGCAAGCCCGCTCCCACATTCGATCGTATTTCTCCTGGAGGAACCCGGTCGAATGTGGGAGCGGGCTTGCTCGCGATGAGGCCGGCACAAACAGCGATCATTTATCACCATGATTACGCTGGTAAACCTCCTTCCCCATCGCCGCAATCTGCCCCTCGATCAACGCTTCAAACGGCTTTAACAACGACGCGAACGAAGTCGGCGCTTCGAGGGTTTCCAGCGCCTGCACAATCGCCTCTACTGTCGACAACGCCCCCGGTCCCGGTGCCTTGCGCAGCCGGTAACGGGACACACCGCCTTCAGCCAGCGTCACCCTCGGCAATGCCGCCAGCAGCGGATTGAGGTGCAGCATCTTGCGCGCCTTGCGCCAGGTGCCATCCGGGACGACCAGCAACATCGATTCATCAGAGCAGCCATAGGCTTTCATCGGCTGCGCTTCTTCGCCCGGAAACAACAACCGCGCCGTATATCCCGGACGGTTCAACAACACCGGCAAATCCTCGAACACCTCGCCCACGATCAGCTCGGCATTGCTCAAGCCCAACGCTGCCAACCGCGCTGTATTGAGCGCATGGTTCACTTCGCTCGGATGCTGCAACAACAGCACGCGAGTGCGGCTGTCGAGATTCGGGATCAACGGGCACAGGCAATGAGATTGCGGACGCAGGCAGCGCGGGCACTGGATTCTGGACATCTTCTTCACGCCTGATTCAATTGGGCTTTAAGCAAATCACGGAACGTCTGGATCAGCGGCTCGCGGCTACGGCCCCGGCGCACGATCATCGAGAACGGCGCCTGATAACCAAAGGTCGCCGGCAGCAACACCCGCAAGTCGCCCTTGTCGGCCCAGGCCTGGGCATAGTGCTCCGGCAGATAGCCGATGTAGGCGCCCGACAGCACCAGAATCAACTGAGCTTCCATACTTTCCACGGTCGCGGCGCTGTGCTTGAAACCGTGACGCGCCAGCTCGGCCTGGCTCCAGTAGCCGCGGCCGACCATGCGCTGCTGGGTGATGACCTGCTCGGGAATGCGCCGCTCGTTGAACAGCGGATGACGCGTGCTGCAATACAACCAGTGTTGTTCACGGTACAGCGGCATATACACCAGACCGCTCATGCGCGTGGAAAACGCACCGATGGCCAGGTCGAGACGGTTGTCTTGCACGCCGAGCTGCAGTTCGTAAGGGCTCATGACCGACAGGTGCAAGTGCACCGCCGGGTGTTCCTGGCTGTAGGCGCCGATGGCTTCGGCGAACGGCAGGGCCTTGTCGCTGACGGTGGAGTCGATCACCCCGAGGTTCAAGGTGCCGCGCAACTCGCCCTTGAGGGCGGCGGCGTACTGCTCGAAGCCTTCGAGTTCCCCCAACAGACGCAGGGTTTCCTGATGGAACAACTCACCCTTGCTGGTCAGGCTGAACCCGCCACGACCGCGATGGCAAAGCACCAGGCCCAGGGCCGCTTCGAGCTGGCTCATGTAGGTGCTGATGGCTGACGTCGAGAGGTTGAGCTCCTGCTGGGCGTTGGCAAAGCCCTGGTGACGCACCACGCTGACGAAGATGCGCAATAGTTTCAGGTCAGGTAAAGCGTTGGCCATGTCGGGCTCCGGTGGAAGGGAACACAAACCCTGTGGGAGCGGGCTTGCTCGCGAAAGCGGTGTATCTATTTACATTGATGGCGACTGATACGACGCCTTCGCGAGCAAGCCCGCTCCCACAATGGTTGCAGTGCTCACCCCTGGATTGCCAGGCATCAGGGGTTCTGCGTATGGCGTGAAGTCTATCGCTGCCACATCAATTAGTTTAGAAAAATCTGAACTAAGTATTTGCCCGTAGCGATTCTTCCCGGCCACTACATTTCGCAGAATCGGTGCCACAAGGTGCGCTCGTACTTCCGTGAACGGCGCAACCACATAAATAAAACAACGACGATGAGGCCCTACCCGTGGACAAGATTCTTCACCAACCACTGGGCGGCAACGAAATGCCGCGCTTCGGCGGCATCGCCACCATGATGCGACTCCCCCACTTGAATACCGCTGCCGGCCTGGACGCTGCCTTCGTAGGCGTGCCGCTGGACATCGGTACTTCCCTGCGCCCTGGCACCCGTTTCGGGCCTCGCGAAATCCGTGCTGAATCGGTGATGATTCGCCCGTACAACATGGCCACTGGCGCTGCGCCGTTCGACTCGCTGTCGGTTGCCGACATCGGCGACATCGCGATCAACACCTTCAACCTGCTGGATGCCGTGCGGATCATCGAAGAGTCCTACGACAACATCCTCGAACACGACGTGATCCCCCTGACCCTGGGCGGCGACCACACCATCACCCTGCCGATCCTGCGTGCCATCCACAAGAAGCACGGCAAGGTCGGCCTGGTGCACATCGACGCTCACGCTGACGTGAACGATCACATGTTCGGCGAGAAAATCGCCCACGGCACCACGTTCCGTCGCGCCGTTGAAGAAGGCCTGATTGACCCGGACCGCGTGGTGCAGATCGGCCTGCGCGCCCAGGGCTACACCGCTGACGACTTCAACTGGAGCCGCAACCAGGGCTTCCGTGTGGTTCAGGCCGAAGAGTGCTGGCACAAATCGCTGGAGCCGTTGATGGCTGAAGTCCGCGAGAAAGTCGGTGGCGGTCCTGTCTACCTGAGCTTCGACATCGACGGTATCGACCCGGCCTGGGCACCAGGCACCGGCACCCCGGAAATCGGCGGTCTGACCACCATTCAGGCGATCGAGATCGTTCGTGGCTGCCAAGGCCTCGACCTGGTCGGTTGCGATCTGGTAGAAGTCTCGCCCGCTTATGACACCACTGGTAATACCTCGCTGCTGGCCGCCAACCTGCTGTACGAAATGCTCTGCGTACTGCCTGGCGTAGTCCACCGCTGAGGATGATTCATGAACGAACGCGATCAGGTTCTGAAAGCCGCCGCTGATCTGGTGTCCGCTTTTGCCCGTAACGATCGCGAAGCCTACTTCGGCGCTTTTAGCTTTGAAGCCAGCTTCGTCTTCTACACCCTCGAAAAGCCCCTGCTGTCGCGCGACGCCTACCAGGCGATGTGGGACAGCTGGCGCGCCGAGGATGGCTTCGAGGTGCTCTCGTGCACCTCGAGCAACGCTTTCGTCAGCCTGCAGGGTGACGTGGCGATTTTCATCCATGACGTCGCCACCGAGCTGCGCATGCTAGGGGAGCAGCACTTTAGCCAGGAGCGCGAGACGATTGTTTTCAAGAAACAAGCGTCTGGCCAAGAACAACAAGGCCTATGGCTGGCCTGTCACGAACATTTGTCCGCGATGCCGGAAGGGCTGCCACCCCCTTAGCCAACACAGGTGACGCTCACGCACGATGAGCGCGCCTTTATGATCGGAGCTGATCATGAATAACAACAACAAAGACCAAAGCCTTACGCAAATTGAAACCCACGGGGTCGAACAAATCCCGGACAACGAACGCACCGCAGGCCCGACGGACTTGTTCCGGATGATCTTCGGGGGTTCCAACACCTTTGCAACCGCCGTCCTCGGCAGTTTCCCGGTCCTGTTCGGCCTGTCTTTCCAGGCGGGCGTCTGGGCGATTGTGCTGGGCGTGTTGCTGGGTTCGCTGATCCTCGCGCCAATGGGCCTGTTCGGCCCGATCAACGGCACCAACAACGCCGTGTCTTCCGGTGCACACTTCGGCGTGCACGGGCGGATCGTCGGTTCGTTCCTGTCGCTGTTGACCGCCATCGCCTTCTTCTCGCTCTCGGTGTGGAGTTCGGGTGATGCGCTGATCGGTGGGGCCAAACGCCTGATCGGCCTGCCGGAAACCGACCTGACCCTGGGCCTGGCCTACGGTCTGTTCGCGATTCTGGTGCTGACGGTGTGCATCTATGGCTTCCGCTTCCTGCTGTGGGTCAACAAGATCGCGGTGTGGAGTGCCAGCCTGCTGTTCCTGCTGGGTGCCTTCGCCTTCGCCGGTCCCTTCGACGTGAACTACGCCGGCACGGTGAACATGGGTCAGCCAGGTTTCTGGGCCGCCTTCATCGGTGCAGCACTGGTGGCCATGAGCAACCCGATTTCCTTCGGTGCGTTCCTCGGCGACTGGTCGCGCTACATTCCGCGTGACACCTCCAAGCGCCGCATCATGGCGGCGGTGGTGATTTCGCAGATCGCAACGTTCATCCCGTTCCTGTTCGGCCTGACCACCGCCACCATCGTAGCGATCAAGGCACCGGACTACATCGCGGCCAACAACTATGTCGGCGGCCTGCTGGCGGTATCGCCGAGCTGGTTCTTCCTGCCGGTGTGCCTGATCGCGGTGATCGGCGGCATGTCCACCGGCACCACTTCGCTGTACGGCACCGGCCTGGACATGTCCAGCGTATTCCCACGGGTACTGTCGCGGGTCAAGGCCACGCTGCTGATCGGTGTGATGTCGATTGCCTTCATCTTCATCGGGCGCTTCGCGGCCAACCTGGTGCAGAGCGTGTCGACTTTCGCCGTGCTGATCATCACCTGCACCACCCCCTGGATGGTGATCATGATCATCGGCCTGCTGGTGCGTCGCGGCTTCTACTGCCCGGATGACCTGCAAGTGTTCACCCGCGGCGAGAAAGGTGGCCGTTACTGGTTCACCCACGGCTGGAACTGGCGTGGCCTGGGTGCCTGGATCCCGAGCGCGGCCGTCGGCCTGTGTTTCGTGAACCTGCCGGGTCAGTTTGTCGGGCCGCTGGGCGAATTGGCCGGTGGTATCGACATCAGCCTGCCCGTGACCCTGGGCCTGGCCTCGCTGGTGTACCTGGCGCTGCTGAGCCTGTTCCCGGAATCGCGCGAAGTGTTCGGCCCGAACGACCCTCGCAGCAAGAGCACGGATTCGCTCGCCAAACCGGCGATGCGTCAAGTCGCCTGATGTAACACAAACCTGTGGGAGCGGGCTTGCTCGCGAAGACGGCGGCACATTCAACACTGATGTGACTGACGGACCGCTTTCGTCGGATCGCCGCCCGGAGCAAGCCCGCTCCCACAGGGATTGATTTTCAGCCTCACATAAAAAAGACAATCGGAGACACGCCATAATGGCTTTGGATTTATTCGTTGTACTCATCTACGCCGCCGCGATGCTGCTGCTCGGCTATTACGGCATGCGCAAGGCCAAGACCAACGAAGACTTTTTGGTCGCCGGTCGTAACCTCGGGCCAAGCCTGTACATGGGCACCATGGCTGCCACCGTTCTGGGCGGCGCGTCCACCGTGGGCACCGTGCGTCTGGGCTACGTGCATGGCATCTCCGGCTTCTGGCTGTGCGCCGCGCTGGGTTGCGGGATCGTGGCGCTGAACCTGTTCCTCGCCAAACCGCTGCTGAAACTGAAGATCTACACCGTTACCCAGGTGCTGGAAAAACGCTACAACCCGATGGCCCGCTCCGCGAGCGCGGTGATCATGCTGGCCTACGCGCTGATGATCGGCGTCACCTCGATCCTGGCGATCGGCACCGTTCTGCAAGTGTTGTTCGGCCTGCCGTTCTGGATCTCGGTATTGCTGGGCGGTGGCGTCGTGGTGATCTACTCGGCCATCGGCGGCATGTGGTCCCTGACCCTGACCGATATCGTCCAGTTCGTGATCAAGACCGTGGGCCTGATGTTCATCCTGCTGCCAATCTGCATGTACCGCGTCGGCGGCTGGGATGAGTTGGTAACGAAACTGCCGGCGGCGAGCTTCAGCTTCACCACCATCGGCTGGGACACCATCATCACCTACTTCATGATCTACTTCTTCGGCATCCTGATCGGTCAGGACATCTGGCAACGGGTGTTCACCGTCAAGACCGCCAAAGTGGCTCAGGTTGCCGGTACCGCTGCCGGTATCTACTGCATCCTCTACGGTCTGGCCTGCGCCCTGATCGGCATGGCTGCACACGTACTGATCCCGGATCTGGACAACGTCAACAACGCCTTCGCCGCCATCGTCAAACTGTCCCTGCCGGACGGCATCCGTGGCCTGGTGATCGCTGCCGCACTGGCCGCCATGATGTCCACCGCCAGCGCCGGCCTGCTGGCCGCTGCCACCACCCTGACCGAAGACCTGCTGCCGAAACTGCGTGGCGGCAAACAGTCGAGCCTGGGCCTCAACCGCCTGGTCACCATGCTGACCGGTATCGTGGTGCTGGGTATCGCCCTGGTGGTGAACGACGTGATCAGCGCCCTGACCCTGGCCTACAACCTGTTGGTAGGCGGCATGCTGATCCCGCTGATGGGCGCGATCTTCTGGAAACGCGCCACCACCGCCGGCGCCATCGCCAGCATGGGCATGGGCTTCGCCACCGCGCTGCTGTTCATGTTCAAGGACGGTCTGGATGCCAACACCCCGATCTACTACAGCCTCGGTGTAGGCCTGGTGAGCTTCGTGGTGGTGAGCTTGATGTCCCGCCGCACGGCAGCAGTGGCAAGCGCCGCCTAAGCTGAACATAACGACTTGATGCTTTCTTCGACGAGTGTGGCGTCGGTTGCCACACTCGTTTTTTTTCGTCTGAAGGAAAGTGCTTATGAAGATCGTCAGCCGCGATCAGTGGTTCGAAGTCAAACATCTCAGCGACGGCATCCGCTTGATTCACGAGCCGTACATCCGGCCTTTCTACCGCTGCAACCTCTGGCACATCCAGGGCCGTGACAGGGACCTGCTGCTGGACAGCGGCTCGGGCCTGGTCAGCCTGCGCGAGCAACTGCCGTGGATCACCGAGCGGCCGCTGGTGGCCGTGGCCAGCCACTGCCATTTCGATCACATCGCCGGTCATCACGAATTCGCCGAGCGCCTGGTGCATCCGGCCGAGGCGGACATCCTGGCCGCGCCGGATGGCGACAACGACTTGAGCAAAGCCTTTGTCGGCGACGACATGTTCGAGGCGCACCCCGATTGCCCGCTGTGCTACGCCGAATACCGGGTCAAGGCCGCGCCGGCCACGGGTTTTGTCGAAGATGGAGATGTGCTGGACCTGGGCAACCGCGTGTTGCAGGTCGTGCACACGCCGGGACACTCGCCGGGTGGCATCTGCCTGTACGAAGCCGCCACCGAGACCTTGTTCAGCGGCGACATCATCTACGACGGGCCGTTGATCGAAGACGCCTACCATTCCAACCTCGAGGACTACGCACGCAGCCTGCAACGCCTGCATGCGCTGCCGATCCGCACGGTGCATGGCGGGCATTTCGGCAGTTTTTCCGGAGAGCATTTGCGCGGCATGATTGACGAATGGCAACGCTCCCACGGCTAAAGCCTGCTGTACTCAACGGCAGGGAATGCACCGGCAGGGAGAACTGCACCCACTTCCTCGAAGAACGATCATGAAAGAAGCCGCCCTTCGTGCTGTCGTACATCGCTACATCAGCCGCCTGCTGGAAGGCCGGGATGACTTCGACGACAACGCCAGCCTGGCGCAGTTGGGATTGGACAAAAAAGATATCGAAGAGCTGATCTTCCATCTGGAAGATGAACTGGGTGTGACGGCGTTTACCGTGGAAGAAGACCGGATGCTCAAGACCGCCAGGACGGTGAATGATTTGAGCCGATTCTTGCTGGAGATTGGGCGGCATTGAGGCTGATCGTCAACGACCTGAATCGTGGCGAGGGAGCTTGCTCCCGTCCGACTGCGCAGCAGTCGCAAAACCTGCAATCCAATGACCTGCTAAAACTCAGTGACTATTTGGGGCTGCTTCGCAGCCAAGCGGGAGCAAGCTCCCTCGCCACAGCAAGCCCCCTTGCCACAGAAAGCCCTTCATCAGTCAGGTAGCATCAGCCATTACCGGCGTCGCTGCTGGCGCCGACGCTGCTCGTCGTCAGTACGAACAGGCACGGGTTGCAGAGGCGGTTCGATCAAGCCGAGCGCCACGCCCAGGTCATGCAGCCAGTTTTGGATTTTCTCTTTCATGGTGCCCCCTTCAGGGTAGTGCCGAGCGGCCAAAATTCTGTAGCCCCTTCGCACTGATAATAGTCCGAAGTCCTACGCAATGCTCGTGCAAAGTCGCAATGATCTGTTACTGAATCCATCACAATCAGCCGGCGTTCAGGCAATTTCACGCGCCTGCACCGGTGCCTGCGGAAAAACCGCCTGTTGCTGCTCGATCCAGGCATTCAGGTTGGCCCCGACCATGCCCTTGCGCCACATCAGCCAGGTGGTCGCGCTGGCAAACGGCTCGGCCAACGGGTGCACGGCCACACTCTCGCGGCCCGGCAGGCTGGCGAGCATCGACTCCGACATCAGCGCCACACCGGAACCGGCAATCACACACGCAAGCATTCCCGGATAGGACTCGATCTCCATCGCCCGGCCCATCGCCGCATGGTCATGGGCGAACCAGGCCTCCAGGCGCATGCGATAGGAGCAGCCCTGACGAAAAGTGAACACCGCGCGACCTTCCACATCCAGCGCGCTGCGCACGGGCGGATGATCGGCCTCGCTGATCAGCACCAGACGCTCGTCGCACAAGGGCACACCGTCGAGCCCGGCCAGCTCCATAGGGCCATCCACCAGCGCCGCATCGAGTCGACCGGTGAGCAGACCTTCGAGCAATTCACCGCTGGGGCCGGATTGCACTTGCAGGTTCACCGCCGGATACAGGCGGTGATAGCGCGCCAACAGCCCCGGAAGGTGAATAGCCGCCGTGCTGTACATGGTGCCGAGCACGAAGTCGCCCGCCGGTTGCCCGCCCTGCACGGCCGCGCTGGCTTCGTCGCGCAAGGCAAACAACCTGGCGGTGTAGTCCAGCAGGACTTTTCCCGCAGGCGACAGCTGCAAACGCTGACGCTCGCGCAGGAACAGTTCTACACCCAGTTGCTCTTCCAGCTGTTTGAGCCGGGTCGACAGGTTCGACGGCACTCGATGCAGCCGTTCGGCGGCCCGGGTGATGGACCCTTCCTCCGCTACCGCCTGGAAGATGCGTAATTGGCTGAACTCCACGATATTCTCCAAAAAAGAACAAGTTACTCACTATTATTCATTTTTAAAGAAAGTCAATCAGCCCTAGCCTGACGGTCATCGATCCTCTGAACGGTATCCAGACCATGTCTCCCCTGATTCGATTATCCGCCAGTTTCGTTGCCCTGATGATGGCCATGGGCATCGGCCGTTTTGCCCTGACGCCGCAATTGCCACACCTGCTCAGCGAAGGTCAGATCGACCTGACCGCCGCCGGGCTGATTGCCGCCGCCAACTACCTCGGTTATTTCATCGGCGCGGTGGACGCCATGTTTTCCCGGCGTCCCGCGCAAGTGCGCCGGCGCTTGCTGGGCGGGTTGTGGCTCTGCGTGTTGCTGACCCTGGCGTCGTTCTGGGCCAACGGGTTCTGGTCGCACCTGCTGCTGCGCTTCGGCACCGGTGTGGCCAGCGCCTGGGTGTTGGTGATGATCACCGCGCTGAGCCAGCCGCTCGCGGCAGCGGCCGGTCGTCCCCGGCTCGGCGCTCTGGTCTTCGCCGGACCGGGCCTGGGGATTTTTCTCACAGGTTTGTTGGCCCTGGGCTCAAATCTGCTGGGCCAGACATCCGCCACCTTGTGGCTGGTGTACGCCGCTGCAGGGCTGGCGATGCTGCTGGGGATTCTGCCGTTCCTGCCGCAAGCGAGCGCAACCGCGACCGCTGCACCCGGCGCCAGCGCATCGGGTACTCAAGGCATCGCTCGCCTGGGCTTGATCTACGGCTTGTACGGGTTGGGCTACATCATCCCGGCGACCTTCCTGTCGCAAATGGCCAATGCGCAATTCCATGGCCAATGGCAGGCCGACCTGTTCTGGCCGTGCTTCGGTCTTGCCGCGGCTTCGGGTGTGGTGCTGGTGAGTCTGCGTCGCCAAAAAGCGGGCGCAACGCGGCACTGGTTGATGGCAACACTATGGCTGCAAGCCGCAGGTGTGTTCGCCTGCCTGCTGGCCAACGGTCCGGGGCTGGCATTGGGTGTGATCCTGTGTGGCACGCCGTTCCTGGCCTGCATGCAACTGGTGATCCAGCGTTCCCGGGAACTGGCCCCCCATGCCACCCAACGCAATGCCGGCCTGCTGACGGCCTGCTTTGCCGTGGGCCAGCTTAGCGGGCCATTGCTGGCGGCGCTCAGCAGTCATTTCAGTGGCGGCTTGCAGCCGGCACTGGTGGTCGCCGGCTGCGGCTTGCTGATCGCCGGCGGTCTGTTGCTCGCGCCGGTCAGTGCTGCCCCAGAGCTTTGCGCAAACGACGGCGCAGCCACTGCTCAGCGCTGACAAAGGTGATGCCCGCCAACACCAGCACTGCGCCAAGCACGAAGTTCAGGCTCAGTTCCTCCCCCAGCAGCACGACACCAAAGGTGACGCCGAACAACGGTGTCATGAACGAAAACACCGCGAGGTTCGCCGCCAGGTAACGGCGCAACAACCAGAACCACACCAGGTAACTGAAGAACGACACGACCACGCCCTGAAACAGCACACTGGTGACCGCCACGGTGGTCAGGCTGACATGGGTGATCTGGCCACTGAGCAGAGCGATCAACAGCAAACCGAAAAAACCGACAATCAACTGATAGAACAGCGTCAGGGTCACCGGCGCTTCCGACAGGCGCGAGGCGCGCACCACCACCGTGGTCGCGCCCCAGGCGGCCCCCGCCAGTACCCCCAGGGCATCGCCCATCAACATGCGGTAATCAAGGTTGTCCCAGGACACCCCGCCGGCAAACGCGATGGCAATCCCGATAAAGGCCAGGACGATCCCCAGCCATTGCAGGGGTCGCAAACGCTCACTGGGCAATAACCAGTGCACACCCAACGCCGTGAAGATCGGCGCGGTGTAGAGGAACACCGACATGTGCGCCGCCGTGGTCAGTTGCAGACCTTCGGAAATGAAGAAGAACTCCAGGCCGAACAAGGCTCCGGCCAGCAGACCGCCGCGCCAGGTCGTATTCACCTGGTTCCAGCCGCCCTTCCAGCAGATCAGCAGCCCGACCAGCAACGCCGACATGCCGGAACGTCCGGCCGCCTGCATCACCGGCGCGATATCGGCCGCCGCCCACTTGATCATCACCTGCTGAACGCCCCAGACCAGGCACAATCCGACCATCACTTGCAGGGCAAACCCGTCGGTACTGCGCCGGGTAACGCTCACCGGAACACCTCGAAGACACAATCCATGGCAAAGACTCGGCAGTAAAAGCAAACCCCGGCTGTCGATTATCAACCAGAAGGCCGGAAAATAACCCTGTAGGAGCTGCCAAAGGCTGCGATCCTGATTTCAAGGATCAAAAGATCGCAGCCTTCGGCAGCTCCTACAGGGGCAGAGTGGGATCAGCTAAGTTCGATACGATCGGCATGAATGACAATCTGGCCATTCTTGTACAACGCGCCAATGGCCTTCTTGAAGTTGCCCTTGCTGACACCGAACAGACTGCTGATCAACGCCGGATCGCTCTTGTCGCTCACGGCCAGGGTGCCGTTGTTTTCACGCAACTTGGCGAGGATCTTCGAGTTCAGACTAGTGGCCGCTTCTTGGCCGACCGGCTGCAGGCTCAGGCTGATCTTGCCATCGGCGCGAACTTCCTTGATGAAACCCTTTTCTTCTTTACCGGCGCGCATGAACTTGAAGATTTCGTTCTTGTGGATCAGGCCCCAATGCTTGTTGTTGATGATGGCCTTGAAGCCCATGTCCGTGGCTTCGGCCACCAGCAAGTCCACTTCCTGGCCAGCCGTGTAGTTGGCCGGGGTCTTGTCCAGATAGCGGTCCAGGCGCGCGGTCGCGGTAATGCGGCGGGTGTGCTTGTCGAGGTAGACGTGTACCACCACATACTCGCCCGCCGTCATCTGACGCTTCTCTTCGGAGAACGGCAGCAACAGGTCCTTGGGCAAGCCCCAGTCCAGGAATACGCCGATGCTGTTGACTTCAACAACTTTCAAACTGGCGAATTCACCCACTTGAACTTTCGGCTTTTCAGTAGTGGCGATGAGTTTGTCATCGCTGTCCAGATATATAAAAACGTTGAGCCAGTCTTCATCTTCGCTAGGAATATCTTTTGGAATATAACGATTTGGCAGAAGGATTTCGCCATCCGCGCCACCGTCCAGATATAAACCGAAGTTAGTGTGTTTAACCACTTGCAAACTGTTGTAACGCCCGACTAAAGCCATGTCCAATACCCTCATTGCGTGGGCGGCATTCTACCCGGTTTTAAGCGCCGCGTTCGGCCCCCGGCCCGGTGGTGCGAGAAAATCCTCTGAAGGCCTTGATTTTCATGGGCTTTCATCGCATGCCTGGCCGCTCGTCAGACCGATCCGGGCATTCAGGCCATGCCCAGACAAGCGTGGCGCAGTATTTTTCAAGGCATGTTCTTAATTAAAACAGCGGCTTAGACGTATATTTCGAATATTGTCCGAGTACTGATTACCCCGACCTCACGAGTATTGCGAGGGGATATTTGCCAAGCAATTATCAGGTAATTCCTGTACGATGCCTGGCCAAGTTAATTTTCTACAGGTTAATGGCCGCCATGCGCGTAAAAGCATCCACCAGCAAAGCAAAGCCAGCTCCAGCCGTTGAAACCAGCGAGTCGATCAACAGCCAGATCGCAGCGTTCCTCAAGTCCGGCGGTGAAATCCAGCAAATTGCCAAAGGCGTCAGCGGCCAGACGTTCGGCCCGTCCAAGCAGATCACCCTGGGCAAAAAGTAAACCCCTCGCGTCACCTGGTCCCAAAGCGCTTTGAGCCTCGAAGCGCTTGGACTGGAACCCTCTTCACTCCCTCCGGCACCCCCATCAAATCCATGGAAATCGACGAACGGCCTTCGCTGCCGATCATTCGCCGGTATCCTTGCACGCGTCTGGATCAAGCGTTTCAGCGGGCTCGCCAGCCTGCACTCGCTGCTCATGGAGTGACGCATGTTCAAACCTTTCTGTTTATCGGCATTGCTCGGCGGTCTGTTGGTTTGCTCCGCAGCACACGCACAAATCTTTCAGCGTGAACTGGGTGCCTTCGACCTCAAGCTCGGCACCACCCCCACCCGCAGCATGGCCCAAGGTCTGGTCAAACCCTCGGCCGTCGGTTCGTTCCACGCAGGCCTGGACCTGAGCCACGACAGCGGTTTCTACGTGGGCCAATGGTCACCCAGCATGGGCATCAGCCCGGGGAAAGACCTCGAGATCGACTCCTACGCGGGCTTTAAACAACCCTTCGACCAAACCCTCGGCTACGAAGTGGGCCTGATCCGCTACAGCTACCCCGAAGTCACCACCCCTGACAGCCAGGAACTGTTCGGCGGCCTGACCTTGCTCGGCAGCCGTTTCGGTATAGCCTTCAGCAATGACCCGGACAAACAGAACAACACGCTGTTCGCTGACTTGAGCGGCAATCAACCGTTCGGTGTCGGTATCAGCCTGAAATACACCACCCACCAATTCAATACGCCAGTGGCGGTGGATGGCGGGTATGTAGGCAGTTTTACCGATTGGTCGCTGAAATTGTCCCGCCCGTTCATGGGCATCGACCTCGACCTGATCTACAGTGACTCCAGCCTGAGCGGCAGCGGTTGCTCGGCCTATGCCGGGCACAACAGCCGATGCGACGGGCTGGTGACGCTCAAGGCCGAACACGCGTTCTATTGATCGGCTGAACTGCCGGCCCTCTCCTGGGTTCACAAGAGAATCAGACCCCGAAGACTGGCTTTCGCAAGGATTCGCCCATGCCCCGCTGGTTCATACATATCGCCGTTGTGTTGACCGTTGCCCTCGCCCTCGGCGCCTGCAGCCGCGTGGGCCTGGCCTACCGCAATCTCGATGTGATCATCCCGTGGACGCTCAGCGACTACCTGGACATGAACGGCGAGCAGAAAAGCTGGCTGGACGAACGCTTGAAGGAACACCTGAGCTGGCACTGCACCACCCAACTGCCCGGCTATCTCGACTGGCTGGACCGCCTGCAAACCATGATCGCGACCAACCAGGTCACCGATGCCGCCTTGCAGGCCCGCGCCCACGAAGCCGAACAGGCGATCGCCGAGACCGCGCGGGAAATCACCCCGTCGGCCATCGAGTTGCTGCAAGGGCTGGATGACAAGCAAGTCGCCGAAATGAACGATGCCTTCGCCAAGGACCGGCGCAAACGCCAGGAGGAATACCTCAAGCCCACCCTCGACCAGCAGATCAAGGAGCGCAGCGCGCGCATGGAGAAGCGCCTGAACGACTGGCTCGGCCCACTGAACAACACCCAGCAACAGCGGGTCACCACATGGTCCAGGGCCTTGGGTGATCAGAATACGCAGTGGCTGGCCAATCGTGTCCATTGGCAGAAACAGTTCAGCGCGGCCGTTGCGCAACGCCAGAGTCCACAATTCCCACAACGAATCGAGACACTTCTGATCAATCGCGAGAGTTTGTGGACACCCGCCTATCGTAAGGCCTTTGCCAACACCGAGGCCCAGGCACGTTCGCTGTTCGTGGATCTCATGGCTGCAAGCACACCGAGCCAGCGTGAACGATTACTGAAGAAAATCGAGGGTGTAAGAAAGGACTTCAGTGACCTGAAGTGCCTGAAAGCGGCGAAACAAGGCTAAGCCCAGCGTAGATACTATGTGGGAGCGGGCTTGCTCGCGAAGACGTCGGCACATCCAACATGGATGTGACTGACAGACCGCTTTCGCGAGCAAGTCGAATCGTCGCACCGCCGCTCCCACAAAGGCACAACCGCATCTCAGGCAATCTGCGCCTTCGACGCCACCTCATCAAACGTCATCTCATCCAGCGCATCCTCCTGTTCATCGAGCACCTGCCGCGGGTGATCATTACCGGGAATACTGCTGTCGAGCAGGCTCAACAAACGCGATCCCCGCGCCGTCAAAATGTAATTGGCACCCGTACCCCCTTCGTCTTCCGGTCGCGGCGCGATATAGCCACGCATCAGCAGCAGCTTTTCGTACTCGCCAGCCACCGTTTTCAAGTGATCAAGATTTTCTATCGACTCGCCTTCCGCGGCCTTCTGCGCCGCATGCTGTTCGGCGTAAGGCCGCGGCGTGAAGTTGTGGCCTGCGCTGTTTTGCGCTTCATGCAGCAAGCGCTCGATCAAGTCCCAGTTGTAAGTCGTCATCCTGATTCAACCTCCGGTGTCCGTTCAATGGATGCCCGTGCAATTGAACGGGCCTTACAGGTTGTGACCGGTGCACCCAGCTGCCGTTCAGACGGCCTTTCGCTGATGACCGACCGGCGGCATGTCGAATTCCACCCAAGCCAAACGACTAGTCTGTGTAGGTCACCTCCCAGCCCCACGCAGGAGAAAACAACATGAACATCCAGAATCACCCCGTCGTGTCGCGGGAAGAATGGCTCGCCGCCCGCAAACAACACCTGATCCACGAGAAAGCCTTCACCAGGGAACGGGACAAACTCAGCGCCGAACGCCGCGCCCTGCCCTGGGTGAAAATCGACAAGGACTACCATTTCCAGGGGCCCAATGGCGAACTGAAACTGGCGGACCTGTTCGGCGGCCGCAGTCAGCTGGTCATCTACCACTTCATGTTCGCCGAGGGCTGGGACGAGGGCTGCCCCGGTTGCTCGTACCTCAGCGATCACATCGACGGCGCCAACCAGCACCTGGCCCACCACGACATTGCAGTGGTGGCGGTTTCCCACGCACCCTTCGCCGAATTCCAGGCCTTCAAGCGGCGCATGGGCTGGAGGTTCGACTGGGTGTCGTCGGCAGGATGCGACTTCAACTACGACTTTGGCGTCTGTGCCCGGGCCGAAGAGGTCGCCGCAGGAAAGGCTACGTACAACTACGAAAAAACCGACGGCGCCGAGGAAGAACTCCCTGGTCTCAGCGTGTTTTATCGCAATGAAGCCGGCGAAATCTTCCACACCTACTCCACCTATGCCCGTGGCCTGGACATGCTGGTTGGCGCCTACAACTACCTCGACCTGACGCCCAAGGGTCGCAACGAGGAGGAAATCATGGAGTGGGTGCGCCACCATGACAAATATGAGGAACAGGCGAAGTCGAGTTGCTGCCATGGTAGTTAGCCCCCCGGACACCGAGGTGCGGCCTTCGCGGGCAAGCCCGCTCCCACAGTTTTCCGTGTTGCTCACAAAACCTGTGGGAGCGGGCTTGCCCGCGAAGGGGCCCTGACAACCCACGAAAATTTCACAGACTGAACTTTCCCCAAGGGCCAGCGCTCAACCGGATAACCCGCCTTGACCGGAACTGAGGCCCGCCCCCATGAAACCACTGCTGAAGAAGCTCACTCTCGCCGCTGCCCTCGCTTGTGCCCTGCCCGCCTGGGCCTGTACTCCCGAGGAGGCCACCGCCAAACGCGAACAACTGGCCCGGGAAGTGGCCAAGCTCACCGAGCAGAACCCGACCAAGGCCAAAGAGATCAATGACGAGTTGCAAAAAATGGATCTGGGCACTGCCTCGAAAGACTTGCCGGACAAGTGCCAGTTGATCGACCAGCGCTTGAAGGAGCTGGGCGCTGCCGAGAAGAAAACCGAAGGCTGATAGACGCCAGGAATAAAAAAACCCGGACACTGTCCGGGTTTTTCCTGGGTCGCGTACAGCGACTTACTCAGCCGCTGGCGCTTCCGGCTTGCGGCGCTTGAGCGGCGCCATGCCGTCCTTGCTGACCAGGGAGTCGCTCTTTGGTCGGTTGGCGCTCTTGCGCTTGGTCGGGGTCTTGGCGGCAGTTTTCTTCTTGTCACCCTTGGCGTCGGTCTTTTTCTTCTTCACGCCGACAGCCTTGCCCGAGGCCTTGACCTTCTTCGGTCCGCCGTAGGTGCCTTTGACTTCCTTGATGGTGCGGCGCTCGAAGCTCTGCTTGAGGTAGCGCTCGATGCTCGACATCAGGTTCCAGTCGCCGTGGCAGATCAGCGAGATGGCCAGGCCATCGTTACCGGCACGGCCGGTACGACCGATACGGTGCACGTACTCGTCGCCACTGCGCGGCATGTCGAAGTTGATCACCAGGTCCAGGCCGTCAACGTCCAGACCGCGAGCGGCGACGTCGGTGGCCACGAGGATTTTCACGCCGCCCTGCTTCAGGCGGTCGATCGCCAGTTTGCGATCCTTCTGGTCTTTCTCGCCGTGCAGCACGAACGCTTTGTATTCCTGCGCCACCAGGCGGCCGTAGATACGGTCGGCCATGGCCCGGGTGTTGGTGAAGACGATGGCCTTCTGGTACGTCTCGTTGGCCAGCAGCCAGTTGACGATCTGTTCTTTGTGCTGGTTGTGGTCAGCGGTAATGATCTGCTGGCGAGTGGTGTCGTTCAGCTGGCTGACCGCGTTGAGCTGCAGGTGCTCCGGGTTGTTCAGGACCTTGGCGATCATCTCGCGCAGGCCCGAGCCACCGGTGGTGGCGGAGAACAGCATGGTCTGCTGACGGTTGGTACATTCGTCCACCAGACGCTGCACGTCTTCGGCAAAGCCCATGTCGAGCATGCGGTCGGCTTCGTCGAGCACCAGTACTTCGACTTCCTTGAGGTCGAGGTTGCCGGCGTTCAGTTGCTCGATCATCCGGCCCGGCGTACCGATCAGGATGTCCGGCACCTTGCGCAGCATCGCGGCCTGGACCTTGAAGTCTTCGCCGCCGGTGATCAGGCCGGACTTGATGAAGGTGAACTGCGAGAAGCGTTCAACTTCCTTCAGCGTCTGCTGGGCCAGTTCGCGGGTCGGCAGCAGGATCAGGGTCTTGATGCTGACGCGGATTTTCGCCGGGCCGATCAGACGGTTGAGGATGGGCAAAACGAATGCGGCGGTTTTGCCGCTACCGGTTTGCGCCGTCACCCGCAGGTCACGCCCTTGGAGCGCCAGCGGAATGGCCGCGGCTTGCACAGGCGTTGGCTCGACAAATTTCAGCTCGGCCACGGCTTTGAGCAGGCGTTCGTGCAGGGCGAATTGGGAAAACACGGGTGCTACCTCGAAGAAATGCAAAAAAACAGCTGCATAGGGTAACGGTTTCGAGCGCTCAGGCCGAGTTTCTTTGTGCAAATGGCGGTAAACAGTTGGTTTTTTGTTGCCTTGTTTTTCCCAAAACGCAATACAAAGCGTCTTAAATGCTCTAATCGCCTCTCGCGCCCTACAGAAGAATCGTTTTGACCATGGATATCAAACAGCTCTGGATCAACGTCCTGGACCTTTGGGGTGCCCTCGACCAGCACCCGCTCTTACATTCCAGCCTGGCGCTGCTGCTGTTGCTGGCCATTGCGCTGTTCCTCGGACGGGTGGCGCGCTACCTCATACTGCACGCGGCAAAAATGCTCAGCCGCCAGCCGGCGCTGCATTGGGTCAATGATTTTCTACAGAACAAGGTGTTTCATCGCCTGGCCCAGATCACGCCTTCGCTGGTCATCCAGTTCGGCCTCAATCTGGTGCCGGACCTGAGCAAGACCAGTCTGAATTTCCTCGGAAACGTCGCCCTGTCCTTCACCTTCCTGTTTCTGCTGCTGGCGGTCAGCGCCCTGCTCAATGCCCTGCTGGACATCTACGCCCGCACCGAACACGCCCGCACCCGCTCGATCAAGGGCTATGTGCAACTGGCGAAAATGGTGCTGTACGTGTTTGGCGCGATCATCATCGTCGCGACCTTGATCGACCGCTCGCCGCTGTTGCTGCTTTCGGGCCTGGGTGCCATGTCGGCGGTGATTCTGTTGGTCTACAAGGACACGCTGCTGTCGTTCGTCGCCAGCGTGCAATTGACCAGCAACGACATGCTGCGGGTCGGCGACTGGATCGAAATGCCCCAGGTGGGCGCCGACGGCGATGTGGTGGACATCACCTTGCACACGGTCAAGGTGCAGAACTTCGACAAGACCATCGTCTCGATTCCGACCTGGCGCCTGATGTCCGAGTCGTTCAAGAACTGGCGCGGCATGCAGGCTTCCGGTGGCCGCCGGATCAAGCGCAGCCTGTTCATCGACGCCAGCGGCGTGCGCTTCCTGCGCGACGACGAGGAACAGAAGCTGTCCCAGGTGCACTTGCTCACCGACTACATGACCCGCAAACAGGCGGAACTCAAGGCCTGGAACGAGGCCCAGGGCAACGTCGCGGCCATGTCGGCCAACCGTCGGCGGATGACCAACATCGGCACTTTGCGCGCCTATGCGCTGGCCTACCTGAAGAGTCATCCGGGGATCCAGCCGAACATGACCTGCATGGTCCGCCAGATGCAGACCACAGCCCAGGGCATTCCACTGGAAATCTACTGCTTTACCCGCACCACGGCGTGGGCCGACTACGAGCGGATCCAGGGGGATATTTTCGACTACCTGCTGGCGGTGCTGCCGGAGTTCGGGTTGAACCTGTATCAGCAGCCGAGCGGAACGGATCTACGTGCGGGGCTGCTGCCGGCGATGTTGGGCGCGAGCCACATTCCCGAGCCTGAAAAACACGTCATGTAACACCGCAAATCTTCATCGGCGCTGCCGCAGCGCTGCGATTTTCTGATTTCAGGATCAAAAAATCGCAGCCTGCGATAGCCCCTACGCAGGTTGTGCGCCCTTAATGATGCCCAACCGACTGATCCACACCGCCAGCAAAATCACCGAACCGCCGAGCAACAATCGCCCCAGTTCCTCATGCTGGTTCCAGATCAGCAGATTGATCAGCAACCCCACAGGCACATGCAGGTTGTTCATCACCGCCAGGGTCCCGCCATTGACCATGCACGCCCCCTTGTTCCACCAATACAAACCCAGCGCAGTCGAGACCAGACCGAGGAACAGCAACACGCCCCATTGCAAAGGCGCTTCGGGCAGGAAGTCCTGTTTGCCAAACAGCAGGAACGCTGGCAACGCCACCGCCAGTGCGCCAAGGTAGAAGTAGCCAAAGCGTCGGTAATGCGGCAGATCGCTCGGGTGGCGGGCAACCAGGTGTTTGTACAGCACCTGCCCGGCGGCATAGGTGAAGTTGGCCAGTTGCAGCAGCAGGAAACCCATGAAGAAGTCCGGGTTGATCCGGTCAAAGCGAATCACCGCCGCCCCCGCCACCGCCACCAGTGCCGCGACCAGGGCCCAGGAATTGAAGCGACGATTCAGAGCATCTTCGATCAGGGTCACGTGCAGCGGCGTGAGGATGGTGAACAGCAGCACTTCCGGCACCGTCAGTACGCGAAAGCTCAGGTACAGGCAGACGTAGGTCACCCCGAACTGCAAGGCGCCGATCAGCAGCATGCCGCGCATGAACGCCGGCTCCACCGAGCGCCAGCGGGTCAGCGGGATGAACACCAGCCCTGCCAGGAGCACACGCACCAGCACCGCAAAGTAACTGTCGACATGACCGGCCAGGTATTCGCCGATCAAACTGAAGGAAAACGCCTGGATCAGCGTGACAAAAAGTAGATAGCCCATGCTCGCCTCGTTTCGAATGGCGGCGACGATAGCGGGTTTTGCTACTGATCGCGAACGCTAAACCAACACAAAAACTGTGGGAGCGGGCTTGCTCGCGAAGAGGGAGTGTCAGTCGACATAAATGTGGGATGACACACCGCTTTCGCGAGCAAGCCGGCTCCCACTAGGGGTGTGTGTCCGCTCAAAAAATCCCGGGCAAAAAAAAAGCCCGATCTCGCTAAAGCGTTCAATCGGGCCAGAGCACTCAGGAGCAACAAGTGCGAAGGGAGGTTCGATGCGCGTACAGGCTTGAAGGGGTGCGCCAGGTCACTAGACCATCCAGCGATTATCTGGCGATTAATGGTTCAGGCCACTTGCGCAAGCCTGGCGTTCGCCTGGTTCAGGCCCTTCTCCTGGAAGTCACCGCCCAGGTTCATGCCTTCGGCGTGGATGAACGTCACGTCGTGGATGCCGATGAAGCCCATGACCTGACGCAGGTACGGTTCCTGGTGATCGGCGGTGCTGCCGGCATAGATGCCACCACGAGCCGTCAACACATAGGCGCGCTTGCCGCTGAGCAGGCCCTGGGGACCGGTTTCGGTGTACTTGAAGGTCACGCCGGCACGCAGCACGTGGTCAAGCCAGGCTTTCAGCGTGCTGGGGATCGCAAAGTTGTACATGGGCGCGGCCATGACCAGTACATCGGCGGCGAGCAATTCGTCGGTCAGCTGGTTGGAGCGTTCCAGGGACGCCTGCTCGATGTCGCTGCGCTGCTCGGCGGGTTTCATCCAGCCACCCAGCAGGTTGATATCCAGATGCGGCACCGGATTGACGGCCAGGTCCCGGACAGTGATCTGGTCATTCGGGTGAGCGGCTTTCCACTGACTGATGAACGTTTGGGTCAGTTGACGGGAAACCGAGTCTTGCTGACGGGCACTGCTTTCGATGATCAGAACGCGGGACATGGGATGTAGCCTCCATCTGAGAATGCTGTAGGTCGATGGAGTGAAGGTTAAACAGAGTCATATCGATGAAAAAGCGCAAATAACTGCTATAACCCATCAATAAATTCGTTTATAAGCTCAACATACCCTGTGGGAGCGGGCTTGCTCGCGAATAGGCCGTGTCAGTCGACATCAACGTTGAATGACACACCGCTTTCGCGAGCAAGCCCGCTCCCACAGGAGATTGCTGTCATTTCGGGGTGCAGCTCAGCTCGATGCGCAGCTTGATGATGTTGCGGCTGAATTTGGCGGTGGCATTTTTGTGTTTGCCGGCCGGTACGTCGATCTTGCGGGTACGCGGTGCTTCCGGGCCATTGATGAAGACGGCCTTGCAGCTTGCATCGACGTCGCCGTAGTTGGCCACCTGGATGGAGCCGATGTCGTTATCCGTGTCGTAGGTCTGGTAATCGATCTTCATGCCGTTGAGGTCTTTCTTCACATCGATCGGGTAAGCCATCGCCGTCAGCGGCAGCAGCGCCAGCAGCACACAACAGATTTTTTTCATTCAGCAGCCTCCAGTAAGGGCTGCCAGCTTAGGACAAGAGGAGCTCAACATGAAAGCGCCCCGCGTGACCCTTGATCAATGGCGAACGCTGCAAGCCGTGGTCGATCACGGTGGTTTCGCCCAGGCCGCCGAGGCGCTGCATCGCTCGCAATCATCGGTCAGCTACACCGTGGCACGCATGCAGGATCAGCTCGGCGTGCCACTACTGCGCATCGACGGACGCAAAGCCGTGCTGACCGAAGCCGGCGGCGTGCTGTTGCGCCGTTCCCGGCAACTGGTGAAACAGGCCAGCCAACTCGAAGACCTGGCCCATCACATGGAACAGGGCTGGGAAGCCGAAGTGCGCCTGGTGGTCGATGCCGCTTACCCAAGCGCCCGCCTCGTCCGCGCCTTGACCGCGTTCATGCCGCAAAGCCGTGGCTGCCGGGTGCGCCTGCGTGAGGAAGTGCTGTCGGGCGTGGAGGAAGTCCTGCTCGAAGGCGTGGCCGACCTGGCCATCACGGGCTTCAGTATTCCCGGTTACCTGGGCGCGGAATTGAGCGACGTCGAGTTCGTTGCGGTCGCCCACCCCGAGCACCCCCTGCACCGCCTCAACCGCGAACTGAGCTTCCAGGACCTGGAAAGCCAGATGCAAGTGGTGATCCGCGACTCGGGCCGTCAGCAACCAAGGGACGTCGGCTGGCTCGGGGCCGAGCAACGCTGGACCGTCGGCAGCCTGGCCACCGCCGCGACCTTCGTCGGCAGCGGCCTGGGTTTTGCCTGGTTGCCCCGGCACATGATCGAACGGGAACTCAAGGAAGGTACGCTCAAGCTGCTACCGTTGGATCAGGGCGGCAGCCGCAACCCGAGTTTTTACCTGTATTCGAACAAGGACAAACCACTGGGACCTGCCACGCAGATTCTCATCGAACTGCTGCGCACCTTCGACACCGCACCACTGGACGCCCCGTTCGCCGCCCCCGAACAAGCCTGACACGGAGTGTATGCATGGCCTATTTCGAACACGAAGGTTGCAACCTGCACTATGAGGAGTATGGCCACGGCACGCCGCTGCTGCTGGTCCACGGCCTCGGTTCCAGCACCCTGGACTGGGAAAAGCAGATCCCGGCACTGGCCACCCGCTACCGGGTGATCGTCCCGGATATACGCGGTCACGGCCGTTCGGACAAACCCCGGGAGCGCTACAGCATTGCCGGTTTCAGCGCCGACCTGATCGCACTGATCGAGCACCTCAATCTCGGCCCGACACACTACGTCGGCTTGTCCATGGGCGGCATGATCGGCTTCCAGCTGGGTGTGGACCAGCCGAAACTGCTGAAAAGCCTGTGCATCGTCAACAGTGCGCCTGAGGTCAAATTGCGCAGCCGCGACGATTACTGGCAGTGGTTCAAGCGCTGGAGCCTGATGCACGCACTCAGCCTGCGCACCATCGGCAAGGCATTGGGCAGCAAGTTGTTCCCAAAGCCCGAACAGGCCGACTTGCGACAAAAAATGGCCGAGCGCTGGGCAAAAAACGACAAACATGCTTATCTCGCCAGCTTCAATGCCATTGTTGGCTGGGGGGTCCAGGAACGACTTTCCAAGGTCACCTGTCCAACCCTGATCGTCAGTGCCGACCGTGACTACACACCGGTGGCGCTGAAGGAAAACTACGTAAAACTGCTGCCCGATGCGCGGCTGGTGGTGATCGCCGATTCACGCCACGCCACGCCGCTGGACCAGCCGGAACACTTCAACCAAACGCTGCTGGATTTTCTGACTGCAGTCGACACTACCACTCAGGATCACTGACCCATGCTGAAAAAAATCGCCCTCGCCGCTGGCACCGTCCTGTTTGCCGCCAACCTGATGGCCGCAACGCCCGCCAAGGCGCCGCACGTTTTGCTGGAAACCACCAACGGCCAGATCGAAATCGAACTGGACCCGGTCAAGGCGCCGATCAGTACCAAGAACTTCCTTGAGTACGTCGACAGCGGCTTTTACAACAACACGATTTTCCACCGCGTGATTCCCGGCTTCATGGTTCAGGGCGGCGGGTTCACTCAACAGATGCAGCAAAAAGAAACCAAGGCGCCGATCAAGAACGAACACAACAACGGTTTGGTCAACGTTCGCGGCACCTTGTCCATGGCCCGCACTTCCGTGCCTGATTCGGCCACCAGCCAGTTCTTCATCAACGTCAAGGACAACGACTTCCTTGACCAGGGTGACGGCTACGCCGTGTTCGGCAAAGTGGTCAAAGGCATGGACGTGGTCGACATCATCGTCAATTCGCCAACCACCGTTCGTAGCGGCATGAAGGACGTGCCGGCCGACCCGGTGTTCATCAAGTCGGCCAAGCGCATCGACTGAGACTAAGCTGGACAAGGATGTCCGAGCCGTTGCCGGTGTTTGCCGGCAACGCTCAAACCGTTAAAAGGAGAGCCCGCTCGCGGGCGAACGACCCATGCTTTATCGCCGTTTTGAAAAACTGATCGATGTTTTCCGTGAAGCACCGACGGCGTCCCCGCCGGATCGTGTATTCCCTTTTTATACCTACTACCTCAAGCAGGTCTGGCCGAGCTTCGCCGCCCTGTTGATCGTCGGCCTGATTGGTGCATTGATCGAGGTGGCGCTGTTCAGCTACCTGAGTCGCATCATCGACCTGGCTCAAGGCACGCCGAACGCCAATCTGTTTCGCGAGCACGCCCTCGAACTGACCTGGATGGTGGTGGTGGCGCTGGTGTTGCGCCCCATATTCGTGGGCCTGCATGACCTGTTGGTGCACCAGACCCTGAGCCCCAGCATGACCAGCATGATCCGCTGGCAGAACCACAGTTATGTGCTCAAGCAGAGCCTGAATTTCTTCCAGAACGACTTCGCCGGGCGCATCGCCCAGCGCATCATGCAAACCGGCAACTCACTGCGCGATTCCGCCGTGCAAGCGGTGGATGCGTTGTGGCATGTGCTGATCTACGCCATCAGTTCGCTGGTGCTGTTCGCCGAAGCCGACTGGCGCCTGATGATCCCGCTGCTGACGTGGATCTTCGCCTTCATCGGCGCTCTCTGGTACTTCGTGCCACGGGTCAAGGATCGCTCGGTGGTGGCGTCCGATGCGCGCTCCAAACTCATGGGGCGCATTGTCGACGGCTACACCAACATCACCACCCTGAAGCTGTTCGCCCACACCCACTTCGAGCAGCAATACGCCCGCGAAGCGATCAAGGAACAGACCGAAAAAGCCCAACTGGCCGGCCGCGTGGTCACCAGCATGGACGTGGTCATCACCAGCATGAACGGCTTGCTGATCGTCTGCACCACCGGCCTGGCCCTGTGGCTGTGGACGCAGTCGCTGATCAGCGTCGGGGCCATCGCCCTGGCCACCGGCCTGGTGATCCGCATCGTCAACATGTCCGGCTGGATCATGTGGGTGGTGACCGGCATCTTCGAAAACATCGGCATGGTGCAGGATGGCCTGCAGACCATTTCGCAACCGGTCAGCGTCACTGACCGCGACCAGGCCAAACCCCTGGCAGTGGCCCGTGGCGAAGTGCGTTTCGAGCAGGTGGACTTCCACTACGGCAAGCAGAGCGGGATCATCGGCGGCCTCAACCTGACCATCAAGGCTGGCGAGAAAATCGGCCTGATCGGCCCGTCCGGCGCGGGCAAATCGACCTTGGTTAACCTGCTGCTGCGCCTGTACGACGTCGAAGGCGGACGCATCCTGATCGACGGCCAGAACATCGCCGACGTCAGCCAGGAAAGCCTGCGCGAACGCATCGGCATGATCACCCAGGACACCTCGCTGCTGCACCGCTCGATCCGTGACAACCTGCTGTACGGTAAACCCGACGCCACCGACGCCCAACTCTGGGAAGCGGTGCACAAGGCCCGGGCTGACGGTTTCATTCCTTCACTGTCGGACGCCGAAGGTCGCACCGGTTTCGATGCCCATGTCGGTGAGCGCGGGGTGAAACTTTCCGGCGGCCAGCGTCAGCGCATCGCCATTGCCCGTGTGCTGCTCAAGGACGCGCCGATCCTGATCATGGACGAGGCCACCTCGGCGCTGGATTCGGAAGTCGAATCGGCGATCCAGGAAAGTCTCGAAACCCTGATGCAGGGCAAGACCGTGATCGCCATCGCTCACCGGCTCTCGACCATCGCCCGGATGGACCGGCTGGTGGTGCTGGAAAACGGCAAGATCGCCGAAACCGGAACCCACGCCGAGTTGCTCGCCCATGGCGGCTTGTATGCGCGGCTGTGGCAACACCAGACGGGTGGGTTTGTCGGGATCGATTGATCCCTGGGATGGCCACATAACCTGTAGGAGCGAGCTTGCTCGCGATGGATGAAGGGACGCCGCGCGGTGTCAGGTTTTCAGCGTTATCGTTGACGACCATCGCGAGCAAGCTCGCTCCTACAGGGATTGGCACGACCGATAGCCTCCAAAAAAAACCGCCAGCCCCCCTCAAACACGGGGCCTGGCGGTTTTTTATGCCTGCTGGAATTCTGAAAAAACCGTGCTGTACTCACTGCAACGTTCTGGAGGTGGTTCTGCAGTCCATCGGCTGGAGGCTCAAGGCAGCATAATCTCGAAAGGGCACTCTCTTATGTCTCTGTTAAAACGTTCGGCGACTGAGTTGGTAGGTACGTTCTGGCTGGTATTGGGTGGTTGCGGCAGTGCGGTGTTGGCAGCGGCTTTTCCAGAGGTGGGGATCGGCTTGCTCGGGGTGTCCTTCGCGTTTGGCCTGACCGTGCTGACAATGGCCTTCGCCATCGGTCATATTTCCGGCTGTCATCTCAATCCTGCGGTATCCCTCGGCCTGGTGGTGGGTGGGCGGTTTCCGGCCAGGGAATTGCCGGCCTACATCATTGCCCAGGTCATTGGCGGCGTGATTGCAGCCGCCCTGCTGTACTTCATTGCCAGCGGCAAACCCGGTTTCGAACTGGCAGGAGGCCTGGCGTCCAACGGCTACGGCGAACACTCGCCTGGCGGCTATTCAATGGCGGCAGGGTTTGTCTGTGAACTGGTGATGACCGCAATGTTCATCCTGATCATCCTCGGCGCCACCGATAAACGTGCACCGGCAGGACTGGCGCCGATTGCCATCGGCCTGGGGCTGACGCTGATCCACCTGATCTCGATCCCGGTCACCAACACCTCGGTCAACCCGGCGCGCAGCACCGGCCCGGCGCTGATCGTCGGCGGCTGGGCGATTCAACAACTGTGGATGTTCTGGGTCGCCCCCCTGCTCGGCGCAGCGGTCGGCGGCGTGCTGTATCGCTGGCTGGGCAAGGAAGACAACTGACGCGTCTGCGGTGAAGATCAGCCTTGTCGATAAGGCAAGGCTGACTTCGCATCTTCTGCATAAGCCAGCACCCCCAGCCGCTCCTGCTCCAGAAAGTCTTTCACCGCCGCCTTCAACCCCGGATGCCGCAGGTAGTGCCAGGAATGGGTGATGACGGGCTCGAATCCACGAATCAGTTTGTGCTCGCCTTGCGCACCGGCATCGAAACGCTGGAAACCGTTGGCGATGGCGTAGTCCATCCCCTGGTAGAAACAGGTCTCGAAATGCAGCCGATCGAACTCCGCCAGGCATCCCCAGTAACGGCCATAAAAGCTGTCGCCCCCCACCAGACTGAATGCCATCGCCACTGGTCGTGAACCCTGCCTGGCCAGCACCACGCGAATCGACTCCGGCATGCGTTCGGCCAACAGGCTGAAAAACTCCCGCGTCAGATACGGCCTTTGCCGGCGCACCGCGTAGGTATTGGCGTAGCAGGCATAGACGAAATCCCATTGCGCCTGACTCAGCTCCCGCCCCTCCAGCCATTCGAACTCGAAGCCCTGCCCGGCCACCTGTTCGCGCTCCTTGCGCATCTGTTTGCGCTTGCGCGAACTGAGCACGTCGAGGAAGTCCTGGAAATCCCGGTAACCGCGATTCTGCCAGTGATACTGACAGCCAACGCGCTGCAGCCAGCCGGGCTGTTCGCCCAATGCCGCATCGGTGAATGGATCGGTGAAATTGATGTGGGCGCTGGAAAGCCCTTCGAGTTCAAGATAGCCCGGCAGGCTTTTCAACAGTTCGAAACCGTCTTCGACCGTGGCCGCCAACAGCCGCGGCCCGGCGACAGGACTGAATGGCACCGCGCTCAACAGCTTGGGGTAGTAATCGATGCCGGCGCGTTCGCAGGCATCGGCCCAGGCGTGATCGAACACGTACTCGCCGTAGGAATGCCACTTGCGATAACCGGGCAGCGCGGCGATCAGGCGATCACCTTCAACGTGCAGCAGATGCTCGGGCTGCCAGCCGGAATGGGGGCCGACACTGCCGCTGTCTTCCAGTGCACTCAAAAAAGCGTGACGCAGAAAAGGCTGGCTCTCCGGCACCATGGCATCCCAGGTCTGCGGGGCGATTTCTGACAGTTTTTGCAGGCGTTGCAACGGCATCACCATCCTCACTCTTCATGGCGTGAAAGCCCCGCGAGTATCGCCTATCGCTCCACATTGCACACGGGCAAAGCGACGACAGTGCTCTAACTCAACCGTTCACGGCAGCTTTGTATCGTCATGGACATGACATCACATTGCCACTGCTCTGTAATAAACCATCGCGATACTGGCGCCTGTTTTTAGAGCGCCGGGTTATACCCGGCCACAGTTTTCCGCCCCTTACGGTCGGTTGTGCCCCGGATGGCTCTGTCATCCCCTCTCATCTTCGGAGATTGATATGCGTCTTGCTTCCACAAAAACTGCGGCGGCCTTGTGCGGTGGCCTGTTGCTGGCCATGAGTGTTCCGGCCAGTGCCGCAGTCGACGCCAAACTGCTCGACATGCTCAAGGCTAACGGCTCGATCACCAACGCGCAGTACAGCGAACTGCAAGCCGAGCTGGCCAGGGATCAGAAAGAACAGCAGATTGCCCGTCAGGCTCAGCAAGAGACCAACGAGCAAATCGCGGCCACCGCGAAGAAAACCGACACACTGAGTGCTTTCGACCAGAAGCTTGCATGGGCGGCAAAGACCCAGTTCAAGGGCGACGTGCGCTTTCGTCAGGAAAACGTCCACAACGATGGCGTGCCAAACAACAAGGACCAGGATCGTCAGCGCATTCGTGCCCGCCTGGGTGCCTACAGCGAAATCAACCCGCAGGTCGACACCGGCATCCGTATCGCCACCGGCAGCAACGACGACGCACGCTCGACCAACCAGGACCTGAACAACTACTTCGACAAGAAGCAGATCTGGCTGGACCAGGGTTACATCGACTACCACCCGGACGCGATCAAGAACCTGCACCTGGTTGGCGGCAAGATGCCGCAACAATGGGTGAGCATGGGCGACATCATCTGGGATAGCGACATCAACCCGGAAGGTCTGGCCGTCACCTACAAGTACCCGTTGAGCGGCAGCACCGAGCTGTTCGGTAGCGCCGGTCACTACACCCTCAAGGACAACGTCGATGGCGAAGGCGTGCAATTCAAGCACGACCTGCGTCTGTACGCCGGCCAGTTGGGTGCGCGCTTCGCCATCACCGACAGCATGAAAATGACCTTGGGCGGCAGTCTCTATGCCTACGACAACGATGACAGCAGCGCCTGCCCGACCTCGGGTACCGTTACTACGCCATGCGCACTGGCCGTCAACGGCAACAGCCCGGGCGAACAGTTCAAACTGTACGAAGGCTTTGGTCAGCTGGACTTCAGCAACCTGCCGGTACCGCTGTCGATCTACGGTCAGTACGTCAACAACACCGATGCCAGCAACGACCAGGACACTGGCTGGCTGGCCGGTGTGAAGTCCAAGCTTTACGGCTTCAACGTGGACTACAACTACCGCGACGTACAGCGTAACGCTGTGGTGGGTGCCTTCACCGACTCCGACTTCGCCAACGGCTTCACCGGTTCGCGCGGCAGCAAGCTGAAAGTGAGCTACGACCTGGACAAGAACTTTGCCCTGGGCGCGACCTACTACATGGCGACCTCGGACCAGACCAACGCCAACATCAACAAGAAGGATTCGGACATCAACACCCTGCAACTGGATGCCGAAGCCAAGTTCTGATTCAACCCGCCACACGACTCGGGCAAGGAAGCCCGGGCCCCTTTTACAGCCTGGCGTTGATGTATCGGTCCCCATCATCCTCCGATGCATCAACGCGAGACTGTTTTCATATCCCAGACTGCACCCATTCAATTGTGGCGAGCGAGCTTGCTCGCGCTGGACTGCGAAGCGGTCCCGAACTCAGCCACCGCGATTCACCAGACATACCGCATCAACCGATCTTGCGACTACTGCGTAGTCGAACGGGAGCAAGCTCCCTCACCACAAAAGCCCACGCAAAAAAAGATCGCAGAATCAGCGCTTGCGCAGCAACACGCTACCAATCGAGTAACCGGCGCCGAACGAGCTGAGCACGGCCAGCGAACCGGCGGCCAGATCGTCCTGGTTCTTGTGGAACGAAATCACGGAACCGGCGGAACTGGTGTTGGCGTAGGTGTCGAGAATCACCGGGGCTTCCTGTTCGGTCGCATCGCGGCCCAGCAGTTTCTTGACGATCAGGTGGTTCATGCTGAGGTTGGCCTGGTGCAGCCAGAAGCGCTTCACATCGCTGATGTTGAGCTGGTTCTCTTGCAGATGCTCAGCGATCAGCTCGGCCACCATCGGGCAGACTTCCTTGAACACCTTGCGGCCTTCCTGCACGAACAGTTTGTCCTTGGCGCCGATGCCCTCTTCCGCAGCGCGGTTGAGGAAGCCGAAGTTGTTCCGGATGTTGTTGGAGAACTTGGTCAGCAGCTTGGTGCTGACGATGTCGAACTGATACTTGGACGTCGCCAGGTCGGCACGCTCGATGATCACCGCAGTGGCGGCATCGCCGAAGATGAAGTGGCTGTCGCGGTCACGGAAGTTCAGGTGGCCGGTGCAGACTTCCGGGTTGACCATCAGGACCGCGCGGGCCTGGCCCAGTTGCACGCTGTTGGCGGCAGTCTGGATACCGAAAGTCGCCGAGGAGCACGCCACGTTCATGTCGAAACCGAAACCCTGGATGCCCAGCGCTTCCTGGACTTCGATGGCAATGGCCGGGTAGGCACGTTGCAGGTTGGAGCAGGCGACGATCACGCCGTCGATGTCCGCTGCGGTCTTGCCGGCACGCTGCAGGGCTTGTTCGGCCGCGCCAATGGCCATCTGGCACAGCACCGACCACTCGTCGTTGGAACGCTCCGGCAGGCGCGGGGCCATGCGCTGCGGGTCGAGAATGCCGTCCTTGTCCATGACAAAGCGGCTTTTGATGCCGGAGGCTTTTTCGATGAATGCGGCACTGGACTCGGTCAATGCCTGCACTTCACCGCGTGCGATGGCGTCGGCGTTGTCGGCGTTGAATTGCGCGACGTAAGTATTGAAAGACTGGACCAGCTCTTCATTGGAAATGCTGTTGGCCGGGGTGTACAGGCCGGTGCCACTGATGACGACGTTATGCATGGTCGTGTCTCTAATCTGTTCAGGCAGAAAGCATTGGTACCGTCGTACCAACACGCAAAGGGTCTATTCCCGTCCGGGGACGCAAACCTGGCATCGCTTTATTCCGTGACGCCACCTGGCCGAAGGCTCCAGGTCGCGAAACCGGCGTTTATGGTCGCGAAGTTTGCCATAAACCTTGGGTTTTGGCGCCTTTTTGCTGGATGAACCCTTTGCTACAGGCACCACAGCAACCTGTGGGAGCGGGCTTGCCCGCGAATGCGATGGGTCAGTCAACGCTGATGTTGAAACTGACGGCCCCTTCGCGGGCAAGCCCGCTCCCACAGGGTATTGCAGTGGTATCAGGTCTAGGGTTCGACCTGGCTCCACTGCTTGCTCAGGCGCTTGTCGGAGATCGGCACCTTGGTTCCCAACTGTTGCGCAAACAGCGAAACCCGGTATTCCTCCAGCCACCAGCGATACAACTCCAGCTGCGGATCGCGCTTGCCTTCCTGGGCATGTTTGCTGGCGCGAGTCTGGTATTGCGTCCACAGGCCGCTCAATTCGCCGCTCCAGACCCGGTCGCGCTGCACCTGGGCAGCGATTTTTTCGAAGCGTTGCTCAATGGCCTTGAGGTAACGCGGCAACTCCTTGAGCCACTGCATCGGTGTTTCCCGGACAAACCCCGGATAGACCAGGTGGCTGAGCTGCTGCTTGATGTCGTTCAGGGCCACGGCCTGTGCCAGGTCGATCTTGCCCTTGAAGCGTTTTTGCAGGCCATGCCAGAGCTTGAGGATTTCCAGGGTCAGCTTCGCCACGCGCTCGGCGTGCTCGGTCCAGGCACCACGCTTGCGTTCGGCCAGCGACGCCAATCCGGCGCCATCGCGTGGCAGCGGGTCTTCACCTTCGAGAATGCAGCTGTCGAGGCTGGCCAGCAAAATGTCTTCCACCAGCGCATCGACACGCCCCATGTCGCGGTACAGCAGGCCCAGCTCGGTCAGGCCCGGCAACTTGCCACGCAGGAACTTTGCCGACTCGGCCAGTTGCTGCATCAGCAGGCGTTGCAGGGCACGGCGATGCTGGAACTCGGCTTCGGCCGGCGTCGAGAAGCGCCCTTCCTTGACCGTGCCCGCCTCTTCCACCAGCGCCGGATAGACCGTCATCGACAGTCCGGCAATCTTTTGCTGGGTTTTCTCGGCCACGGCGGCGAAGACTTTCGGCTCCACCGGCTGCTGGCTCTTAGCGGTTTGCGGCACCGCCAATGCGGCCTGGCTGGCCTCGGCGAAACGCGCCGTCAACTCGGCCAGATCACGCCCTTCACCGAGGAACTTGCCCTGGCCGTCGACGATTTCCAGGTTCATCCGCAGATGGCTTTCGACCTGCTGCGCCGCCTCGGCCCAGGCTTCATCGCTGACCCGCGCTCCGGTCATGCGCAGCAACTCGCGCCCCAGGGCCTGGGGCAGCGAGCCCTCGGCAAAGGTCATGCGCTGCAGGGCGGCCTTGACGAAGTCCGGCACCGGCACGAAGTTTTTTCGCAGGGTCTTGGGCAGGTTGCGCACCAGGGCAATGCACTTGGCTTCGATGACACCCGGCACCAGCCATTCCAGGCGCTCCGGCGGCAGCATCGGCAACAGCGGTGCCGGCACGCGCAGGGTCACGCCGTCCCGTGGATGGTTCGGTTCGAAGTGGTAGCTGAGGGCCAACTCCAGATCGCCGATGTGCAGCGTATCCGGGTAATGCTGTGCGGTGACCTCGCTGGCTTCACGGGCCAGCACGTCTTCTTCGCGCATGATCAACAGCTGCGGATCTTTCTGGCTGTTGATCCGGTACCAGCTGTCGAAGGTCGCGGTCTGGTGAATCTCCGCCGGCAGGCGCGCGTCGTAGAAGGCGTACAGGGTTTCTTCATCAGCCAGGATGTCACGACGGCGGGCCTTGGCCTCCAGTTCGTCGAGTTGTTCCAGCAACTGCTTGTTGGCGGTCAAACACTTGGCTTTGGACTGGATCTCGCCGCGCACCAGCGCTTCGCGGATAAACAATTCGCGCGAAACCACCGGGTCCACCGGACCGTAATGCACCGGCCGCCGGCCGACCACGATCAACCCGAACAGGGTGATCTGCTCGAACGCAACCACCTGGCCGCGCTTCTTCTCCCAATGGGGTTCGAAGTGGTTTTTCTTGATCAGGTGCCCGGCGAGCGGTTCGATCCAGTCGGCGTCGATCTTCGCCACCATGCGCGCGTAGAGCTTGGTGGTTTCCACCAGTTCGGCGGTCATCAGCCACTGCGGACGCTTCTTGCCGATGCCCGACGACGGATGAATCCAGAACCGCCGCTGACGCGCGCCGAGGTAATCGCCCTCTTCGGTTTTCTGGCCGATCTGGCTGAGCAACCCCACCAGCACCGCTTTGTGCAGTTTCGGGTAATCCGCCGGCTCTTTATTGAGGCTCAGCTGCATGTCGCGGCAGATCAGGCTCAATTGGCGATGGGAGTCGCGCCATTCGCGCAGGCGCAGGTAATTCAGGAAATTCTTGCGGCACCAGTTGCGCAGCGGGTTGGCGGTCAGCGCCTGGCGTTGCTCTTCGAATCCGCGCCACAGGTTGACGAGCCCTGCGAAGTCCGAGTCGGCGTCTTTCCACTGGGCGTGGGCCTGATCCGCCGCTTGCTGACGCTCCGGCGGCCGTTCGCGCGGGTCCTGGATCGACATGGCGCTGGCGACGATCAGCACTTCCTGCAAGCTGCCGAGCTTCGCCGCTTCCAGCAACATGCGCCCCATGCGCGGGTCCACCGGCAGTCGTGCCAATTGGCGACCGAGCGGGGTCAACTGGCTGTTGCGATCCACCGCCGAGAGTTCCTGCAGCAGGTTGTAACCGTCGCTGATGGCCTTGCCATCCGGCGGCTCGATGAACGGGAACGCGCTGACCTCGCCAAGGCGCAGGTGCAACATCTGCAAAATGACCGCTGCGAGGTTGGTCCGCAGGATTTCCGGATCGGTAAATTCCGGGCGACCGAGGAAATCCTCTTCGCTGTACAGGCGCACGCAGATGCCCGGCTCGACCCGTCCGCACCGGCCCTTGCGCTGGTTGGCGCTGGCCTGGGAAACGGCTTCGATCGGCAGGCGCTGGACCTTGGCCCGGTAGCTGTAGCGACTGATGCGCGCGGTGCCGCTGTCGATCACGTAGCGGATGCCCGGCACGGTCAGCGAGGTTTCCGCGACGTTGGTCGCCAGCACCACGCGTCGCCCCGGGTGCGACTGGAAAATCCGCTGCTGCTCGGCCGGCGACAGGCGCGCGTACAACGGCAGGATTTCGGTGTGCTTGAGCTGGGCCTTGCGCAGCATGTCGGCGGCGTCGCGAATCTCGCGTTCACCGGGCAGGAACACCAGCACGTCACCGGGACTGCGGCGTTCACTGCGCTCATAAGCGGCGATTTCATCGAGGGTGGCGAGGATCGCCTGATCCACCGTCAGGTCGTCCTCGACGCGGTTACCCTCTTCGTCCTGCTCCAGGGTCAGCGGGCGATACCAGGTGTCCACCGGGAAGGTACGGCCGGACACCTCGACAATCGGCGCGTCGTCGAAATGCTTGGAGAAACGCTCCAGGTCGATGGTCGCCGAGGTGATGATGACCTTCAGGTCCGGGCGGCGCGGCAGCAGGGTTTTCAGGTAACCGAGCAGGAAGTCGATGTTGAGGCTGCGTTCGTGGGCTTCGTCGACGATGATCGTGTCGTAGCGTTCCAGATAGCGGTCGTTCTGGGTTTCCGCCAGCAGGATGCCGTCGGTCATCAGTTTGATCAGGGTATTGGAATCGCTCTGGTCCTCGAAGCGCACCTGATAGCCGACCAGCGCACCCAGCGGCGTGCCCAGCTCTTCGGCAACCCGGCTGGCCACGCTGCGCGCGGCGATCCGCCGTGGCTGGGTGTGACCGATCAAGCCATGCTGGCCACGACCGATCTCCAGGCAGATCTTCGGTAACTGGGTGGTTTTACCCGAGCCGGTCTCGCCCGCGATGATCAGCACCTGATGTTTTTCCAGGGCCTTCTTGATTTCGTCGCGCTTGGCGGCAATCGGCAAACTGTCGTCGTAACGAATCACCGGCAGGCTGGCGCGGCGCGCCAGCACCTGGTCACAGGACGCCTGCATGCGCGTGACCCACTGGCCCAGCTTGGCCTCGTCGGGTTTCTTGCGCAGCTCAAGCAACTGCCGCCGCAGCCGGTGGCGGTCGGCGAGCATGGCGTGATCAAGGTTTTTCAGCAGTTTGTCGATGGAGGGCGATTCGTCGGTCATAGAAGCAGCAGCAAGCTGTAAGCCAAAAGCTGCAAGAGTAACAGAGAAGCAGCTGCAAGCTTAAAGCCTCAAGCTATAAGTTGGATGCGGCTTCTCACTTGCAGCTTAAAGCTTGCAGCTTATTGCTGCTTCCTCCGATACGGAAACACATCAATCACCTTCCCCGCCCGAATCGCCTCCTGCAGGCTCTTCCAGTAATCGGCGTTGTACAACTCGCCATGCAACTGATCGAACAACTTGCGCTGCCCCGAGTCGGCAAACAGGAACGGCGGAAACTCTTCCGGGAACACATCCAGCGGCCCGATCGAGTACCAGGGTTCGGACGCCATCTCGTCTTCCGGCGTGCGCGGTTGTGGAATGTGGCGGAAGTTGGCCTCGGTGAGAAAGCAGATTTCGTCGTAGTCGTAGAACACCACCCGGCCGTGACGGGTGACGCCAAAGTTCTTCAACAGCATGTCACCGGGAAAGATGTTGGCCGCCGCCAGTTGCTTGATCGCCAGGCCGTAGTCTTCCAGGGCTTCGCGCACCTGCGCCTCATTGGCGTTTTCCAGATACAGGTTCAGCGGGGTCATGCGCCGTTCGGTCCAGCAGTGACGGATCAGCACCGTGTCGCCTTCGACCGACACCGTGGACGGCGCGACGTCCAGCAATTCCTCCAGGCACGCCGGGTCGAACTTGCTCAGCGGGAAACGGAAGTCGGCGAACTCCTGGGTATCGGCCATGCGCCCGACCCGGTCGACGCTCTTCACCAGGCGGTACTTTTCGATCACCGTGGCGCGGTCGACGTTTTTCGATGGCGAGAAACGGTCCTTGATGATTTTGAACACGGTGTTGAAACCCGGCAGGGTGAACACGCTCATGACCATGCCGCGCACGCCGGGGGCCATGATGAACTGGTCGTCGGTGTTAGCCAGGTGATTGATCAGCGCCCGGTAGAACTCCGACTTGCCGTGCTTGTAGAAGCCGATCGAGGTGTACAGCTCGGCGATGTGCTTGCCCGGCAGGATGCGCCGCAGGAAGCCGATGAACTCCGCCGGCACCGGCACATCCACCATGAAATACGAGCGGGTGAAGGAGAAAATGATCGAGACGTCCGCTTCGTCGGTGATCAGCGCATCGATCTGGATGCCGCGACCTTCCAGGTGCAGCAAGGGAATTGCCAGCGGCCATTGCTCGTCGGCGGTGTAGATGCGCCCCACCAGGTACGCACCTTTATTGCGGTACAGCACCGAGGAAAACAGCTCGACGCTCAGCTCCGGGTCCTTGCACACCCAGTCCGGCAGGTTCTCGCGCAATTGCGCTTCGAGGCGTTTCAGGTCACCGGACAGGTCGGCGTAATCCTCGCTGAAGCGGTAGTCGGCGAAGATGCTGGCAAGCATCGCCGACAGTTGGCCTTGCGGCTTGTAGGTGCGGGTTTGCGCGGCCCGGGCACGGCGCAGGCTCGGCCGGGTGGTGTGGATGAACATGCAGCCGTCGCTGATCAGGTCATGGCTGAACAGCCCGCAGAAGATCGAGTTGTACCAGGTCTCGGACAATTCATCGTCGAAGCGCAGGTCGATCAGGCTGATGTAGGCACTTTTCACCAGTGGCCAGCAACTGACGTCCAGAGTTTCGGCGTCAAACGCGGTGCGCAGTCGCTCCACCGTTTCACTGACTTTATCTTCGTACAGATTGATCCGCGCCGCCGACGCCGATTGCGTCTCCTGCCACCGGGCCTGTTCGAAGCGAGCTCGGGCACCGTCGGTGATCTGCCGGAAATGCTCGCGGTAATCGTCAAAGCCATCGAGGATCAAGCGGGCGATGTCGGCGGCTGGCCATTGCTGCGGCATGGTGAGACCTCTGCGGGAATTCGGGAGGCTTGAGCTTAGCCAGTGAAGCGGGTGCAGGAGAAGCGTAATTTTCCAGGCGCCGCGTCATCGACACCCTGAAGAGTTCAATGCCCGGTTTTCGGTTGCCATCGATCACGCACTCAGCAACACTTTCGCCCCTTCATCATGGAAGGAACGCGCTGTGAACCCCGTCGATATTTTCCGTTTACTGTCCCTGGCGGCCATTTGGGGTGCGAGTTTTCTGTTCATGCGCATCATCGCCCCGGTGATCGGCTCCCTGCCCACCGCGTTTTTCCGCGTATCGATTGCCGCCGTCGGGTTGCTGGTGATTCTTGGCCTGATGCGCATCAGCTGGGATTTCAAGGGCAAACTCAAGACCGTGATGCTGCTCGGGGTGATCAATTCCGGCATCCCGGCGACCCTGTACTCCGTTGCCGCGCAGGTGCTGCCTGCCGGTTACTCGTCGATTTTCAATGCCACGACCCCCTTGATGGGCGTGCTGATCGGCGGCCTGTTTTTCCATGAAAGGCTCACTGGCGCCAAGCTCGGCGGCGTGTTCCTGGGGTTGTTCGGCGTGGGCGTGCTGACCCGTGCCGGTCCGGTGGCGTTCGACATGTCACTGCTGATGGGGGCCGTCGCCTGCCTGCTCGCCACCACGTGCTACGGATTTGCCGGATTCCTGGCCCGCCGCTGGCTCGATCAGGCCGGCGGTCTCGATAGTCGTTTGTCGGCACTGGGCAGCATGCTTGGCGCGACCTTGTTCCTGTTGCCGCTGTTCGGCTACAGCGTGATCAGCCAGCCACCGGCGAGCTGGGGCGGCTGGAGCGTGTGGCTGTCGTTGCTGGGATTGGGGCTGGGCTGCACGGCGTTTGCCTACATTATTTACTTCCGGCTGCTGAGCTCGATCGGTCCGGTGAAATCGATGACCACGACCTTCCTGATCCCGCTGTTTGGCGTGTTGTGGGGAGCGCTGTTTCTCGATGAACCGCTGTCGATGGCGCATATCTATGGCGGGGTGTTGATTGCGTTGGCGTTGTGGCTGGTGTTGAAACCGGCTGCGGTGAAGCCGGGTTTGGTGGCTGAACGGTAGAATTGTTGCGTCGCGGATGACGCTTTCGCGGGCAAGCCCGCTCCCACAGGGTTCGATGTCGCGTACAAATTTTGTGTACGACATCAAATACTGTGGGAGCGGGCTTGCCCGCGAAGGCGTCCGCTCAGGCACTACAAGGATGAATCACTGACCTCCCCATCCACCAACCGCCGAATCCCCAGCGGATTGCCGTTCTGCAACGCCTCGGGCAGCAGCGCGTCCGGATAATTCTGGAAGCACACCGGCCGCAGGAGGCGATCGATCGCCAGGGTGCCGACCGAAGTGCCCCGCGAGTCGGATGTCGCCGGATACGGCCCGCCATGCACCATGGACTCGCAGACTTCGACCCCGGTCGGATAGCCGTTGAGCAGGATCCGCCCGACCTTTTCTTGCAACAGTTCTGCCAGCCAGCGGTACTCCAGCAGTTCGTCGGCCTCGCCACACCCGGCGTCATCGCATTCAATCGTCGGCGATGCAGGCGTTCATGCATTCGGTACGGGCCGAGCATGCGCTGAGCAAATGACAGGCAAAAGATCGCAGCCTGCGACAGCTCCTACAGGTACGGCTGCGATCTTTTGATTGTCTTGCCCGGCCTACGCTGTTTTACGGAACACAAACACCAGCCCGACGATGATCAACAGCATGCCGAACAGGCTCAACAGCGCCAGGCGGTTGCCGAAGACCAGATAGTCCATCACCGCCGTCACCGCCGGCACCAGGTAAAACAGACTGGTGACGTTCACCAGATTGCCCCGGGCGATCAAGCGGTACAGCAACAGCGTCGCCAGCACCGACACCACCAGCCCCATCCATAGCACCGGCAGGATGAAACCGCTGCTGTGTTCGAAGTGAAACGGCTGGAAAGGTACGAAAATCCCGCACAACAACAGCCCGGCGAGGTACTGCACCGGCAGCGTGCCGAGGGGATTTTCAGTGATGCGTTTCTGCATGATCGAACCGAACGTCATGCTCGCCAGCGCCAGCAGACCGAAAAGCATTCCGGCCAGCGACATCCCGGCCAGGCCGATGCCCTGATAGACCACCATGATCAAACCAGTCAGACCCAGGACCAGACCGAACATCCGGCTCCAGGAACGCTGACGCTCCATCAGCACCACCGTGAGAATCGGCTGCACGCCCATGATGGTCGCCATCACCCCGGGGGTGACTTTCAGGTCCAGGGCCAGCAGATAGAAAATCTGATAGGCCCCCAACAACACCACGCCGGTGGCCATCGCGTACAGCATCGGCTTGCCGCCCTTGGGCAACTTCAGCTTGAACAACGGCACCAGCAACACCAGCCCGCATAGCGCGATGACGAAACGAAACATCAGGAAGGCGAAGGGTGACGCGTGGGCCAGCCCCCATTTGGAGAAGATCGCCCCGCTGCTCCACAGCAGCACGAACAGGCTCGTGGACGCCGCCGCGAGCGCGGATTTTTTCGAAAGGACAAACATGAATACCACCTGTAGTCAGGCAACAAGCCAACTCAGCAAAAGCTGAAATCCAGTAGTTTTTTCAGGCGGGCGCGGGAACAGCAGAAGACAGCTGATCAGCCCGAAATGCCAACGCCTGGCGGTGATACGACTGCGCACACCGGCGTGCTACTGACAGGTGGGGGGTAATGACTGATCTGCCCGGGCTGCAGATTCCCGCACGGCACGACGCCAGCGTTGACCGCTGAATCGACTACCGCGTTGAGGAGGAATGCAGGCATTGGGCTGATCTTTGCTCGAGGGATAAAAAGCGAGTCCGAAACTCACCGTGCGCCGACTATAACCAGCGTTCGACATGGATTGCAACGAGTTGGTCAAAAGGCCGTATCCGGCTTCAACCAAACAACCAATACCCCAACAACGTCAACACCACCGCCGCCAGCACCGGGCGCAGTACACGGTAGGCCTTGGGATTGCGCCGCTTCCATTGCTTGACCACACCACTGAATCTATCGCTGGAGCTCTTGCTCCACTCGTAGGCCTTGTTGATCCCGCCCACACGCTCGTCATCCAGGTTCTGAGGGGCGGTGGCGCGACCCAGCCAGGCGCTGATACAGCGGTTGATGCCGGTCATGAAGCGATTGCTCAACGGACGTTCGATATCGCAGAACAGGATGACCCGGGTCTTTGGCGTTTCATTCTTGACCCAGTGCACGTAGGTCTCGTCGAACATCACGTCTTGACCATCGCGCCAGGCGTAAACCTGACCGTCGACAAAGATGCGGCAATCATCGCAATTGGGGGTGGACAGCCCCAGGTGATAACGCAGGGAGCCGCCAAACGGATCGCGATGCGGGTTGAGGTGGCTGCCGCCCGGCAGCAGCGCAAACATAGCGCCCTTGACGTTGGGAATGCTGCTGACCAATGCCACGGTTCTCGGGCACAAGACTTCGGCAGAAGGCAGCGGTTTGTCATACCACTTGAGATAGAAACGCTTCCAGCCCTTCTTGAAGAACGAGCCAAAACCGGCGTCGTTATTCTTTGCCGCCGCACGAATATAGCCCTCGTCGAACAAGTGCATCGCTTCGTCGCGAATCACCTCCCAGTTGTCCTTGAGCACATCCAGTTCGGGAAACTTGCTGCGATCCAGATACGGTTTGGAAGGCACACCGGAAAACAGGTACATCAATGCGTTATAGGGTGCGAACAGTGCCGAATGGTTAACGAACTGGCGCAAAACCGGGAGACGTGCCTTGCCGCGTAAGTGCACATAGAGGGTGCTGCCGAGAAACAGCAGCAACAACGAGGCTTTCGCGGCAAACGAAAAGGTCATCAACAACTCCTTTGAAGATAAGCGACTTTGCACCACGCCCATTGCCCGGCGTGGTTTGCGGCATGATAAACACTGCCGAACCGGTGAAAAACCTGCACTTTTCAACATTCAATGTTAACGAATGTGCAACAAAGCATTTCTTAACATGTGGCACCTGAACGGCGGCTGATGCGAATCCATCATCAACCACCGCCAGCGACGATCCGCCAAAGTTCAGCGCTTACTGCTGGTTCTCCTGTTCGGTAAACAGATCACTGAACAACATGCTCGACAGATAACGTTCACCGGAATCCGGCAGGATCACGACGATGGTCTTGCCCTGCATTTCCGGGGTCTCCGCCAATCTTACGGCCACTGCCATGGCAGCGCCGCAGGAGATCCCGCACAAGATTCCTTCTTCCTGCATCAAGCGCAAGGCCATGGCCTTGGACTCTTCGTCACTGACCAGTTCTACCCGGTCGACGATCGACAAATCGAGGTTCTTCGGCACAAATCCGGCACCAATGCCCTGGATCTTGTGCGGGCTCGGCTTGATTTCTTCACCGGCCAGGGCCTGGGTAATCACCGGCGACACCGCCGGCTCCACCGCCACCGAGAGAATCGGTTTGCCCTGGGTATTCTTGATATACCGTGAAACCCCGGTGATGGTTCCACCGGTTCCGACGCCTGCCACCAGCACGTCGACGGCGCCGTCGGTATCGTTCCAGATTTCCGGGCCGGTGGTTTTTTCGTGGATGGCCGGGTTGGCCGGGTTGTCGAATTGCGCCGGCATGAAGAAGTTCGACGGGTCGCTGGCAACAATTTCACCGGCTTTTTCGATAGCGCCCTTCATGCCTTTGGCCGGTTCGGTCAACACCAGCTCGGCACCCAGTGCCTTGAGTACCTTGCGACGTTCGATGCTCATGGACGCCGGCATGGTCAGCATCAGTTTGTAGCCACGGGCGGCGGCCACGAACGCCAGGCCGATACCGGTATTGCCGGAGGTGGGTTCGACGATGGTCATGCCCGGTTTGAGTTTGCCAGTGCTCTCGGCATCCCAGATCATGTTTGCGCCGATCCGGCACTTGACCGAGTAACCGGGGTTGCGCCCTTCGATCTTGGCCAGAATGGTCACACCACGCGGCGCAATGCGATTGATCTGCACCAGCGGCGTGTTGCCAATGGAGTGGGCGTTGTCAGCGAAAATGCGGCTCATGGCTGGGTCCTTAACGACAGCATTGAAATAGGGCATCAAGGTAAGCCCACTTGCCCGCAGGCGTCCAGTCGGGTCGAACGTCCGCCTGTCAGTGCAGTCAATGGCTTTAGATCGCCAGAGATTTGCCGCCATGAAACGTCGATACAGCTGGCCCCTGTGGACCCTCATCGGCCTCGTTGTACTGCTGATAACGTTGCACATCGCCTTGCCCTATCTGGTGCGCGATTACCTTAATGAGAGGCTGGCGGACATGGGCGACTACCGGGGCCAGATCACCGACGTGGACCTGGCCTTGTGGCGCGGCGCCTACAAGATCAACGGACTGAAAATCGTCAAGGTCGATGGCAAGGTTCCGGTGCCTTTCGTCAATGCGCCATTGATCGACCTCTCGGTGAGTTGGCACTCCCTGTGGCACGACCACGCGGTGGTGGCCGAAGTGCAGTTCATCACGCCCGAGGTCAACTTCGTCGACGGCGCCAACAAGCGAAATTCCCAGACCGGCCAGGGCACCGACTGGCGTGCCCAATTAGGCAAGCTGCTGCCCATTACCCTGAACGAAGTGCGGATCAACGACGGCAAGATCAGTTTTCGCAACTTCAACTCCAAACCACCGGTGAACATGAACGCCACAAAGGTGGATGCCCGTATTTTCAACCTGACCAACGTGGTCGACACCAAAGGCAAACGCGACGCACGCTTTGAAGGCAAAGCCTTGCTGCTGGGGCACGCACCACTGGAAACCTCGGCCACTTTCGATCCGTTGAGCGACTTCGAAGACTTCGAGTTTCGCTTGCGCACCACGGATATCGAACTCAAGCGCCTGAACGACTTCGCCGCGGCCTACGGCAAGTTCGACTTCAATGCCGGCCATGGCGACGTGGTGATCGAAGCCCAGGCCAACAAGGGCCGACTGACCGGCTATATCAAGCCGCTGATGCGCGATGTTGACGTGTTCAACTGGCAGCAGGATGTGGAAAACAAGGACAAAGGGCTGTTCCGTTCGATATGGGAAGCCCTCGTCGGTGGAACCGAGACTGTCCTGAAAAACCAGGGCAAAAACCAGTTTGCGACAAAGGTCGAACTCAGCGGCAACGTTCACCAGAAGGATGTCAGCGCGTTCCAGGCTTTTTTGCAGATTTTACGCAATGGTTTCATCCAGGCGTTCAATGCGCGGTATGAACGGCCCAAGCCGGATGCAGGCTAGGTCACTAAGTGACGCCCCATTCAGAGACTGAATAAGCCGTCTGCGTTCACAGTCGACCGGGCAGCGCGTTATAGTCGGCGCTGACCCTTTTTATTGCGCCCCCCGCCCTGCCTCGTTCAGGTCGGCGTTACCGTTCGAGGATTAGCAGATGAAGTTCGAAGGCACCCAGGCCTACGTCGCCACCGATGACCTGAAGCTGGCGGTCAACGCCGCCATCACCCTGGAGCGGCCATTGCTGGTCAAGGGCGAACCGGGCACCGGCAAGACCATGCTCGCCGAGCAACTGGCCGAATCCTTTGGCGCCAAGCTGATCACCTGGCACATCAAATCCACCACCAAGGCTCACCAGGGCCTCTATGAGTACGACGCGGTCAGCCGCCTGCGCGATTCGCAGCTTGGTACGGAAAAGGTCCACGACGTTCGCAACTACCTGAAAAAGGGCAAGCTCTGGGAAGCCTTCGAATCCGAAGAACGGGTCATCCTGTTGATCGACGAAATCGACAAGGCCGACATCGAATTCCCCAACGACCTGCTGCAAGAACTCGACAAGATGGAGTTCTACGTTTACGAGATCGACGAGACCATCAAGGCGAAAAAGCGCCCGATCATCATCATTACCTCAAACAACGAGAAAGAGCTGCCGGACGCGTTCCTGCGCCGCTGCTTCTTCCACTACATCGCCTTCCCGGATCGCGTGACGATGCAGCGGATCGTCGACGTGCACTACCCGGACATCAAGAAAGACCTGGTCAGCGAAGCGCTGGACGTGTTCTTCGACGTGCGCAAGGTGCCGGGTCTGAAGAAAAAGCCTTCGACCTCCGAACTGGTGGACTGGCTCAAGCTGCTGATGGCCGACAACATCGGCGAAGCGGTGCTGCGCGAACGCGATCCGACCAAGGCCATCCCGCCACTGGCCGGCGCCCTGGTGAAGAACGAACAGGACGTGCAATTGCTTGAGCGTCTGGCGTTCATGAGCCGTCGCGGCACCCGCTAAGAGGCTGATGCCATGCTGCTCAACCTGTTCAATGAAATGCGCGCAGCCAAGGTGCCGGTCTCGGTACGCGAGCTGCTGGACCTGATCAACGCGCTGAAACAGCGCGTGACCTTCGCCGACATGGACGAGTTCTATTACCTGTCCCGAGCGATCCTGGTGAAGGACGAAAAGCATTTCGACAAGTTCGACCGGGCGTTCGGTGCCTACTTCAATGGCCTGGAAAAGCTCGACGGCCATCTTCAGGCACTGATCCCCGAAGACTGGCTGCGCAAGGAATTCGAACGCTCGCTGACCGACGAAGAACGGGCGGCGATCCAGTCCCTCGGCGGCCTGGACAAGCTGATCGAAGAGTTCAAGAAACGCCTCGAGGAACAGAAGGAACGTCACGCCGGCGGTAATAAATGGATCGGTACCGGCGGCACCAGCCCGTTCGGTTCCGGCGGTTTCAACCCGGAAGGCATCCGGGTCGGCGATGCCGGCAAGCGCCAGGGCAAGGCCGCCAAGGTCTGGGACCAGCGCGAATACAAGAACCTCGACGATTCGGTGGAACTGGGCACGCGCAACATCAAGGTCGCCCTGCGCCGCCTGCGCAAGTTCGCCCGCCAGGGCGCGGCGGAAGAGCTGGACATCGATGGCACCATCGACCACACCGCCAAGGATGCCGGCCTGCTGAACATCCAGATGCGGCCGGAGCGGCGCAACACCGTCAAGCTGTTGCTGCTGTTCGACATCGGCGGCTCGATGGACGCCCATGTGAAGATTTGCGAGGAATTGTTCTCGGCCTGCAAGACCGAGTTCAAGCACCTGGAGTACTTCTACTTCCACAACTTCATTTATGAATCGGTGTGGAAGAACAACATGCGCCGCACCTCCGAGCGCACCTCGACCATGGACCTGCTGCACAAGTACGGCGCCGACTACAAAGTGATCTTCATCGGCGACGCCGCCATGGCGCCCTATGAAATCACCCAGGCGGGCGGCAGTGTCGAGCACTGGAACGAAGAAGCCGGTTACGTGTGGATGCAGCGGTTCAAGGAAAAGTACAAGAAGCTCATCTGGATCAACCCGTATCCGAAGGACACCTGGGGCTATACCTCGTCGACCAATATTGTGCGGGACTTGATCGATGACCAGATGTATCCGTTGACCTTGCGGGGGTTGGAGGAAGGGATGCGGTTTCTTTCCAAGTAGAAATCCGTCGCCTGTGAAGGCCTCTTCGCGAGCAGGCCCGCTCCCACATTGGTTTTGTGCACGACACAGGTCAAATGTGGGAGCGGGCTTGCTCGCGAAGCTTTTAGCGGTGTGTGAAGCGCTGCAAATACCCGACATGCTCACGATGAGCGACATCCTGCACCACCGGCTTCAACCGCACCTGCGCCCCCGGCAGGCACTGCGCCAGCCGCGCCAGCGCCAATGGCGTCAACGCCCCCAGACGCGGATATCCACCAATGGTTTGCCGATCATTGAGCAACACAATCGGTTGCCCGTCGGGCGGCACCTGCACGGCACCCAACGGAATGCCCTCGGAAATCATCGGTTTGCCCTGGTACTGCAACGCCGTACCGAGCAGGCGAATACCCATTCGGTCGGCACGGCTGTCGAGGTGCCATAGGCTGTTGAACGCGTCGAACAGGCTCTGCCCGCTGAACTCGCCGATCTGTGCACCGAGGACCAGGTCCAACGGCGCATCAAGGTTCAGGTCCGGTCGTTGGTCTGCGGTCAATTCGCGCAGCAACATCACCGGGTTGCCCGAATAGCTCAAGCTCGCCCCTTTACCCAGCGCACGGCCCATGCCGTCCAGCCCGCCGAGTTCCTCCCGGACCACCGTCGCGCTACTGCCCAGCACTTTCGGCGCATCAAACCCACCCGGCGCCGCCAGATAAGCCCGGGCTCCGAGCAACGGCTGAGTGAATTGCAAACGCTGGCCTTTGTGCAGCCTGAAACTGCGCCACGGGGTCAAAGCCTCGCCGCCCACCCGTGCGCCAAGATCCGCCCCGGCCAAGGCCAGCACGCAGTCTTCTTCAGCCACCACGGTGAACCCGCCGAGGGTGATTTCGATCACCGGTGCATCCAGTGCGTTGCCCAATAGCCAGTTGGCCCAGGACATCGAACACCAATCGGCCGCTCCGCCCTGGGTCACGCCCAGATGCCGCACGCCGAATCGCCCGGCATCCTGCAACAGGCACAGCGGCGTACTCGCTTCAATCATCAGACGGCTCATGCGTGGGCCTCCAGAGGCGTATCGTCCCCCCCAAGGTTAATGAACTCGGCATGGTCGACCGCTTCGAACCGTACGGTGTCACCGGGTTGCATCAGGCTGTAGCCGTCACGGTTACGGTCGAACAATCTGGCCGGCGTGCGGCCGATCAGGTTCCAGCCGCCCGGCGACACCACCGGGTAAGCCGCCGTTTGCCGCTCGGCGATGCCGACACTGCCGGCCGCGACTTTCTTGCGTGGCGTGTTCAGACGCGGCGCAGCGAGCGCTTCTTCCACCAGCCCCATGAAGGCGAAGCCCGGTGCAAAACCCAAGGCGAACACCTGGTATTCACGCTCACTGTGGCGGCGGATCACCTCCTCCACCGCCAACCCGCTGCGCTGCGACAACAGCGTCAATTCCGGTCCGACGCTCAAGTCGTACCACACCGGCAACACATGACAGGTACCGCGAGTACGCGCATTGGGCGACAGATCGATCAGTGCCTGGGCAATCAGTTCCCGTGCCTGGCTCGGGCTCAATGCCGTCAGGTCGTAATGCACCATCAATGTGGTGTAGGACGGCACCAGATCGATCAGGTGCCCGGCAAATGCCATGCGCAGACTTTCACTGGCCGCGAGCATCCACGGCATGTTGCTTTCGGCAATTTCATCGAACAGGCGCACCATCAGGCAATCCAGCGCCACCACTTCCACCCGCAGCTTCATGACGCACTCTGCCGGTTCAAGGCTTCGCGGATGCGTTGCACGGCAGCGACCGAACTGGCGTTGTCGCCGTGCACGCAGAGGGTGTTGGCCTGCAAATGCAGGGCGCTGCCGTCACTGGCGGTGAGCTGATCGCCACGGGCAATGGTCAGCGCCTGCTCGATGATTGTTTCCGGGTCGTGATGCACCGCGCCCGGCAGTTGTCGCGAGACCAGCCTGCCGGCGCTGTCGTAAGCGCGATCGGCGAAGGCCTCGAACCACAGTGTCACGCCGTATTCATCGCCCAGTTGTTGGGCAGCGCTGTTGTCGCGGGTCGCCATCAGCATCAATGGCAGCGTGCGGTCGTAGGACGCCACCGCTTGCAAAACGGCGCGCAGCTGCGCCGGGTTGGCCATCATGTCGTTGTACATCGCGCCATGGGGTTTGACGTAACTGACCCGGCCGCCCTGGGCCCGGCAGATGCCGTCGAGGGCGCCGATCTGGTAATGCAGGATGTCTTGCAGCTCCTGGGTGGCATAGGCCATGGAGCGGCGGCCGAAGCCCACCAGGTCCTGATAGGCCGGATGCGCGCCGATTTGCACACCGTGGCTGAGGGCCAGGCTGACAGTCTTGCGCATGATGCTCGGGTCGCCGGCGTGAAAACCGCAGGCGACGTTGGCGCAATCGATGAAGGGCATGATTTCGGCGTCCAGACCCATGGTCCAGCTGCCGAAACTCTCGCCGATGTCGCAGTTCAATAGCAGGCGGCTCACACTGAACACTCCTGTAGGCTTTATTCTTTTCAGCTGCGGGACCTATCTATAAGACAGTCCCGCAGATTATCAGTTACTGGGCGTCGAGTTGCTTGCCACGGGTTTCCGGCAGGCTCAGGGCCGCGAGGATCACCACACCGTAGGAAACCGCCGCGAAGGCACCGATGCCCACGCTCAGTGGTACGGTCTGGCTGAGCAGGCCGATCAGCAGCGGGAACAACGCCGCCAGCGCGCGGCCGATGTTGTAGCAAAAACCCTGGCCCGAACCGCGAATGCGCGTGGGGAACAACTCGGTCAGGAATGCGCCCATGCCACTGAAAATCCCCGAGGCGAAAAAGCCCAGCGGAAAGCCCAGCCACAGCATCACGCCGTTGCTGACCGGCATTTGCGTGTACAGCAGGACAATGGTGAACGAGCCGACGGCGAACAGGATGAAGTTCTTCTTGCGGCCGAGGATGTCGGTCAAATAGGCGCTGATGACATAACCCACGTAGGAACCGACGATCACCATCGCCAGATAACCGCTGGTATTGAGTACGCTCAAACCGCGTTCGTTTTTCAGGAACGTCGGTAGCCAGGACGTGATCGCGTAGTAGCCACCCAATGCGCCGGTGGTCAGCAACGAAGCGCGAATCGTGGTGAACAGCATGCCGGGGGCGAAGATCTCGTAGAACTTCGACGGATTGGTCGGCGCCTCCTTGGCTTTGGCTTGACGATAGATTTCCGGATCCTTGACCAGACGGCGGACAAAAATCACAAAAATCGCCGGCACGATGCCAAGGATGAACAGCGCGCGCCAGGCGTCTTCCGGTGGCAATACCGAGAACAGCAGCGCATACAGGATCGCCGTCAGCCCCCAACCCAGCGCCCAGCCGGACTGCACCATACCCACAGCCTTGCCGCGGTCCTTGGCGCGAATCACTTCGCCGATCAGCACGGCGCCGGCCGTCCACTCGCCGCCGAAACCGAAGCCCATCAGGGTCCGTGCAATCAGCAGTTGTTCGTAGTTCTGGGCAAAGCCGCAGAGGAAGGTGAAGAAGGCAAACCACAACACGGTCAGTTGCAGGGTGCGCACACGGCCGATGCGGTCGGAGAGTATCCCTGCGACCCAGCCACCGATGGCCGAAGCGATCAGGGTGCTGGTGTGAATCAGCCCGGCCTGGCCGGTGGTGATGCCCCACATGGCAATCAGGGTCGGCACCACGAAGCTGAGCATCTGGGTGTCCATGCCGTCCAGGCCATAGCCGATCTTGCAGCTCCAGAAGGTGCGGCGTTCCTGCTGATTGATGTTGCGATACCAGTCGAAAGGTCCCGGGCGAGCCGTGGCTTTCGCAATGACGGGGGTGTCGGGCGCACTCATGGCAAATCTCCGCGCTGATTTTATTGGTATTGTTCTGAGCCCCGACGACGCCTATCGTGGGAACCGGATGCGCCGATTTTTGGACGCGCGCCCCTGCTGCGTCCAACTAATAAAAACCCGCCTTAGACATAAGAAATCTTTATCCCATGAACCTGAAGTTTCTCGAGACCTTTGTCTGGGTCGCCCGACTCAAGAGTTTCCGCCTGACCGCCGACAAGCTCTTCACCACCCAGGCCTCGATTTCCAGCCGGATTGCCGTGCTTGAAGGCGAGCTCGGGGTGAAGCTGTTTCTGCGTGATTCGCGCGGCGTGAGCCTGACGCCCGAAGGCCTCAAAGTGCTCGATTACGCCGAGCAGATGCTGGACACCATGCAGGCACTCAAGCAGTCGATCGAGACCCGTTCGAGCAAAGCCGGACGGGTGCGCATCGGCGTGATGGACACGGTGATCCATACCTGGCTCAGCCCGTTGGTGGCGCAGATGACCGATCACTACCCGCTGGTGGAAATCGAGCTGGTGGCCGATACCTCGCTCAACCTCTGCGATCAGCTGCAAAAAGGCTTTCTCGATGTGATCCTGCAAACCGACCTGCTGCGTCAGGAAAGCGTGCGCAGCCTGGAACTGGCCAGCCACCCCATGGGCTGGATCGTCGCCAGCAATTCCATTTACAACCGCGAGTACTCGGGCATCGCTGACCTGGCGGGCGAGCGGATCATCACCTATTCGAAAAATTCCCATCCGCACCAGGAAGTACTGGCCCTGATGCAGGCCAATGGCGTGATGGCGCCACGACTGAACTGCGTGAACTCGGTGTCGGCGATTACCCGGCTGCTGCGCGACGGATTTGGCATTGGCGCGTTGCCGCCGGTGCTGGTGGCCGAGGAACTGGCGCGCGGCGAATTGACCCTGCTGGACATCGATCAGCGACCACCCGACTTGCAGGTGGTGGTGTCGTGGCGAGTAGGTGTGGAGTGGGTCGAGGAGATTGTGGCGTTGTGTCAGCAGGTGCTGGAGGGATATGCGCGGAAGGTGGGCGAGCATTACATGGTCTTGAGCAAACCCCTGGCCAGGCTCTGAAAAGGAGCTTCCCACATCACAAGAAGCAATTACTATCATTTGCATTAATATTTTGAAAATGTATTCTCTGCGCGCATTCAGCTAAACCACTGTCCAGAAGGAATCGGACTTGATGCGCGCTTTCACGCAAAGACAGCAGCAACGGCTCTCACACTGGAGGGAAACCCTCGGCAATCCGGCCTTCCAGTCCCGCCGCATCACCCCCGACCATTTGAGCACTGCCCTGGTGCCCGCCGCGCAGCGCTGCCTCCACCCCCTGATCCTGCTTACACCTTGCGCCTCATCGAGGGCGTTGCCTGGCTCTGCATCCTGACGCTGGCGGCCACGGCGCTGGCTAACGAATGACTGGGTTTCTCGTCAGCCGGTATCTCTGGGGCATCTGGCAAGGCGCCCTGCTCCCCGTCGCCTACGCCCTGGCCACCATCGGGACCCGCCGGGTGCGCTCCTATACCGCCACATCCAGCAGCGAAATCTTGCCTGGCCACACTTATCACGACTAAAAAAGACCACCTCATGACCCGAACCAAACTTTCCTTGCTGATTCCGCTGCTTGGCTCCGTCAGCGCCCAGACCTGGGCCGAGGACACCGAACAGCAACCCGGCACGTTGGCCATGCAAGCCACCGTCGTTTCCGCGACGCGTAGCGAAGCGACCATTGCCTCGATCCCAGGCTCGGTCCAGGTGATCGACGAACAGCAGATCCGCCAACAGAGTGGCGCCGGGCGTCGGGTCTCCGACATTCTGGGGCAACTGGTTCCCGGCCTGGCGCCGTCCAGCGGCGGGATGAGCAACTTCGGCCAGACCCTGCGCGGGCGCAACATGCTGGTGTTGATCGACGGCGTATCGCAGAACGCCACGCGCGACAACTTCCGCCAACTCAACAGCATTGCGCCGGCCAGCATCGAACGCATTGAGGTGGTGTCCGGCGCCAGCAGCATTTATGGCGCCGGTGCTTCGGGCGGCATCATCAACATCATCACCAAGCGCAACCAGGGTCAGGACCTTGCCTACAGCAGCAAACTGGGCCTGACCACCGGCAACAACCTCAACAGCAAGGGTTTCGCCTACGAGGCCTTTCAGAGTGCGACCGGGCGCAAGGATGCTCTGGACTGGTACCTGTCCGCCGACCTGACCCAGCGCAACGACCAGTACGACGGCAACGGCAATCGCATCCCTCAGGACACCTCCCAGGGCAGCAACATGGACACCGACACCTATGACCTGCAAGGTCGTTTCGGTTACGAACTGGATGCCGATAAAAAACTCAGCCTGTCGCTGCAGGACTACAAGGACCAGCAGGACACCGGCTACACAAAAGACCCGAAAAACCTGCAAGAGGCCGTGGCGGTCAAAGGGCTGAAACTCGACGACCAGCCCTACACCCATAATCAGGCGGCCAATCTCAACTTCACCGACAACGACTTCTACGGCCAGGGCCTGCAACTGGAAAGCTACTGGCGTCGGGCCGACGCGCTGTTCTTCCCGGACCTGTCGCGGGGCAAGGCCGGGATCGCCGACAACAACAGCGTGCAGGATGTGTACGGCCTTCGTGCGGCCATCGACACGCCGTTGCCGGCCATCGGCAGCGCCACGGGCAACCTGGTCTGGGGCGCCGACTATGATCACGAACGCTCCCGTCAACGCGGTGACCAATACACCCTCAAAGGGCTGAACTACACCAAGACCGGCACCACTTACGAGATGGGCCCGGATATCGAAACCACTACCAAGGCGCTGTTCGGGCAGATGTCATGGGACATCGGTGACTGGACCTTGCGTGGCGGTGTGCGCCGCGAATGGATCGAAAGCGAGGTCTCCGACAGCATCGCCTACGGTCAGATCGTCCAGACCGGCGTACGCGCCATCCTGCCCGGTGACACCCTCAAATACGACGCCACGCTCTATAACCTGGGCGCGGTCTATCACCTGAGTGAACATCAGGACGTCTTCGCCAATTACAGCCAGGGGTTTTCACTGCCGGACATCCAGCGCTTCTTGCGTGACGTGAGCAGCACCTTCGACATCCAGAGCCTCAACGCCCAGGCCATCAAGGTCGACAGCTACGAGCTGGGCTGGCGCGGTGACTGGGACCAGTGGCAGGCCGACGTGACCGTCTATGAAAACACCTCGGACGTGACCCAGTTCTACGATGCCAATAGCCGTGTATTACGTCTGATCAACCAGAAGGAGCGGGTTCGCGGCATCGAAAACAGCCTGACCTACCGCGCGACCGATCACTGGTCGGTGGGTGGCACCTATGCCTGGGCCAAAGGCGAGACCCAACAGAACGGGAAATGGATCGATCTGCCGGCGACACGCATTTCACCGGCCAAGACCACGCTGTTCGTCGGCTACACCGAAGACGACTACAACTTGCGCCTGCAAGGCATGCACCTGTCCAGCTACGACGCTGCCGCCAAGGACAACAACGGACGCGACATCGAAGGCTATACGCTGGTGGACCTGCTCGGCTCCGTGTACCTGCCGGTCGGTCGCCTGGAAGGCGGGGTGTACAACCTGACCGACCGCACGTACGTCAACCTGTTCGCCCAGGCCAATGCCAGAGCGCCGTACCCCAACGCCGAAGGCCGCACCCTGAGCATGACCTATTCGATTGATTGGTAACCAAGCAGGGAGCCGGCTTGCCGGCTCCCTGACGTTCGACGGTGTTACAACCCGCGCAGATCCCGCTCTTCAATCGGCCGGCTCTGGCGCAGACGCTTGCCGCCCAGCACCACCCAGTCGATCAGCCGGAACAGGCACTCGATCCCGAACGACAGCAGCAAGGCACCACTCATGCCCCAGATCATCGCTTCGGGCGTCAACAGAATCTGGTAGCTGTAGCCGTTCCAGGTTTCCTTGCGAATGTCCGGATCGGCGGCCAGCACCACTTGCAGGAAGCGGATGTACCACGGGCCCTGCATCGCCTGGAATTGCTTGTCCAGAGCCACCTGACGGGTCAGCAGGTTGCTCAGGCTGTCGGCGTCGCTGCGAAAGATCGGGTCCTCGCTGGCGCGGTAATGCGCGACCAGCGCCTGCATGTCACCCTTGAAGAACTGATTGGCGGTGTTCTGGAAGCCGCTCAACCCGGCTTGCGCCTCGATCAGATGGGCTTCGACCCGCTTGGCGTAATCGTTGATGAACCCCGGCACCTGGACACCGATCAGCAGGCCCGCCGCAAACAACACCAGCCGTAGATAACTGAGCAACATGCAAGGAGTCCTTATTCGGTCGTGCCCTGGCTGACGCATTCGCCGCGTCGCCACAGGCTCCATTGACCCGGTTCGTAACGGGTCCAGGTTTCGTTTTCGGTCAAAGGTTCGGTGGCGATGACAGTGACCACATCGTCAGGGGTGGTTTCGGCCTGAAAGTCGACGATCACGTCGACATCTTTCAGGCGCGCCGGGCCAAAGGGGGCGCGACGGGTGATCTGCGCCAGCTTGGTCGAGCAATAGCAGAACAGCCAGTCGCCATCGCTGAGCAGGCAGTTGAACACGCCTTTGCTGCGGTACTCGGCGCAAGCGGCGACCAGGTCCGGCAGCAACGCTTCGACCTCGACCGGTTCGGGGAACGCCGCACGCACACGGTTGAGCAAATCGCAGAACGCCGCTTCGCTGTCGGTATCGCCCACGGGGCGGTAGAAACTGGCCGTTGGCTGAAAATCCGCCAACTGGCCGTTATGGGCGAAACACCAGTTGCGCCCCCACAGCTCGCGGACAAACGGATGGGTGTTGGACAGGCAGACCTTGCCGACGTTGGCCTGGCGGATGTGCCCGATCACCACTTCGCTCTTGATCGGATAGCGCTGCACCAGGTTGGCGACTTCCGACTCGCAACTGGCCGCCGGGTCCTGGAACAGCCGCAGCCCACGGCCTTCATAGAAGGCAATGCCCCAGCCATCGCGATGCGGGCCGGTGCGGCCGCCGCGCTGCATCAGCCCGGTAAAGCTGAACACGATATCGGTCGGGACATTGGCGCTCATGCCCAATAACTCACACATGTTCGGACTCTCGATCAATCGCAGGGGCAAGGTTACAGACGGGGTTCGACTCGCATCCGCTGAGGATTGCTCGGCACGGGCGGACGACCGTAACGATCATCGCCGGCACCGCCAAACGGTTGATCATCCTCAGGCTCTTCGGCGCGGACGGCAGCTTTGGTGGCAGCCTCACGCTCCTTGCGGGCGTTGGCGGCGCGTTCGATGGGGAAACGGATCGCCACCAGCACCAGATAGAGGCCGAATGCGATCATGCCGTACATGAACAGATCGGAAATGGCCCGCCAGGCGTTGTTGCCGACCTTGAACAGCAGGTCGAGCGCGGTAATGGCGACGGCCGGTGCGACTTTGTCCTTCACCGGGTCGATGATGGTCGGGCTGAACAGCAGCACGACCATCGCCAGCCGCAGTGGCTCACGCAGCCAACGCCACATCCAGCGGGTCAAGCGCATCCACACCAACAGGCAGCCCAAAGCGGCGAAGGCGTAGAGGCCCCAAGCGATCAGATAGTCGTTCTCGGTCATGGTGTCCATGGCAAGGCAGGCAAAGAGGCGCTTATGATAACGGCTTTTCGCCCGTCAGGCTGCATCAATGCCTGACAGTTGAGTGCAGCCCATGTGGGAGCGGGCTTGCTCGCGAAGGCGGCTTATCATTCAACAATGATATTGACTGACCCAACGCCTTCGCGAGCAAGCCCGCTCCCACAGGTTGCCAAGCCCCTATTTCGTACACTGTTCGAGAACCCTTCATGCCCCTACCCGCCAACATTCACGACGCTCCGATTGCCCACAAGGCTGATGGCTCCGATCCGTATGCCTGGCTGCAAGAGCGCGACACCGATGCAGTGCTCGATTATCTGACAGCCGAAAACAGCTATCAGGAGGCGCAAACCGCCGACCAGGCCGGGCTGCGCGAGACCCTGTTCGAGGAGATCAAGGGGCGGATTCTCGAGACCGACCTGTCCCTGCCCTCGCCCTGGGGACCGTATCTGTACTACACCCGCACCACCGCAGGCGATGAGTATGCCCGGCACTACCGCTGCCCCCGTCCGGCCGATGACAGCCTGACCCTCGACGAAAGCCGCGAACAACTGCTGCTGGACCCCAACGAACTGGCCAACGGCGGCTTCTTTTCCCTGGGTGCGTTCAGCATCAGCCCGGACCATCAGCGCCTGGCCTACAGCATCGACTCCAGTGGCGACGAGATTTACACGCTGTTCGTGAAGGAATTGTCCGACGGCCGCGTCAGCGAGCTGGAATTCCAGGATTGTGACGGCAGCATGACCTGGGCCAACGACAGCCTGACGCTGTTCTTTGGCGAGCTGGACGACACCCATCGCCCACACAAGCTGTATCGCTATCGACTGGACGGGACGGCGGCCGAAGAAGTGTTCCATGAGCCGGACGGTCGCTTCTTCATGCATTGCTACCGTTCAAGCTCCGAGCAGCAACTGCTGCTGTCCGTGGGCAGCAAGACCACCAGCGAAGTCTGGGTGCTCGATGCCTCCCGGCCCCAGCAGGCGTTTACCTGCATGGCGCCACGGGTCGAGGATCATGAGTACGACGTCGATCACGGCGCACTCGACGGGCAATGGACCTGGTTCATCCGCACCAACCGCGACGGCATCAATTTCGCCTTGTACACGACCGCCGATACCGGCGCCGTGCCCACCGAAGCCGACTGGAAGAACCTGATCCCCCATAGCGACACGGTGATGATCGACGGCATCAGCCTGAACACCGGGGCCATGACCCTCAGCCTGCGGCTTGGCGGTCTGCCGGTCATTGAAGTACACCCACAAGGCCTGGCGCCTTATCGCGTGCAGCTGCCGGATGCGGCCTACAGCCTGCACGTGCAAAACAGCCTGGAGTTCGAAAGCCAGCGGATTCGCCTGCGCTACGAAGCGTTGAACCGTCCGGCGCAAATCCGCCAGCTTGAGCTGGCGACCGGCGAACAGAAAGTGCTCAAGCAAACCCCGGTGCTCGGTCCGTTCGATCCTGACGCCTACATCAGCCAGCGCCTGTGGGCCACTGCGCCGGACGGCACGCAAGTGCCCATCAGCCTGGTGATCAAACGGACAGACCTCGGCAAACCGGTGCCGCTGTACCTCTACGGTTATGGCGCCTACGGCGAAAGCCTCGACCCATGGTTTTCCCATGCGCGCCTGAGCCTGCTGGATCGCGGCATGGCGTTTGCCATTGCCCACGTGCGTGGCGGCGGCGAACTGGGGGAAGCCTGGTATCGCGCCGGCAAGCAGGAGCACAAGCACAACACTTTCAGCGACTTTATCGCCTGCGCCGAACACCTGATCGCCCAAGGCTTCACCACTGCACCGCAGTTGGCAATCAGCGGCGGCAGCGCCGGCGGCTTGCTGATCGGCGCGGTGCTCAATCAACGGCCGCAGCTGTTTGGCGCCGCCATCGCTGAAGTGCCGTTCGTCGACGTCCTCAACACCATGCTCGACCCCGATCTGCCATTGACCGTGACGGAATACGACGAATGGGGCAACCCTGAAGAACCGGACGTTTATGATCGGATCAAGGCCTACGCCCCTTACGAAAACGTCACCGCACAAGCTTATCCGGCGACCCTGGTGATCGCCGGTTACAACGACAGCCGCGTGCAGTACTGGGAAGCGGCCAAGTGGGTGGCGAAACTGCGCGCGACCAAGACCGACAGCAATCCGCTACTGCTCAAGACCGAACTGGGTGCAGGGCATGGCGGGATGAGCGGTCGATATCAGGGATTGCGTGACGTAGCTCTCGAATATGCATTTTTATTCAAGGTGTTGGGTATAGCCTGAGGAACCTGAGCCGATGAACCGGTCTTAATTGCGGACACTGGTAGCCGATACAACACCTGTGGGAGCGGGCTTGCTCGCGAAGGCGGTGTGTCAGTCAACCTCTCTGCTGAATGTTGCGCCCCCTTCGCGAGCAAGCCCGCTCCCACAGGGGATTTGCGGTGAATTCAAATTCGAGTCAGCAACACTCACAACAAAGACCGTGACGACATGTCTGAATCAACCTTTCTGAACAACGAAATTCGCGACTGGCTGATGGATTGCGGCCTGTTCAATCAACTGTTGCCGGCGGACTTCGTCGCGGCCTCGGGCTACTTCAGTATCAGCACCATTGCCCAGGGCGAGGAGATCTTCCAGGAGGGCGATGCTGGCAGTTTCATGTGCATCATCCATACCGGTCAGGTGGCCGTGCAGAAAACCACCGCTGACGGACAACGAGTCACCATCGCCACGTTGCGCAGCGGCCGCTCGTTCGGGGAAATGGCCGTGCTCGACGGCGAACGGCGCTCGGCCAGTTGTGTGGCCGCCAGCAACTGCCAGTTGCTCAACCTGGGCAAGGACTCGCTGGAAAAGATGCTCAACGATGCACCGAAAATCGCCGCCAAGATCATCCGCGCCCTCGCCGTTTCCCTGTCCAAACGCCTGCGCATGGCCGACGGTCAATTGCTGTCGCAGCAGGTCTAGCCACCCGGTGATTTGACTTTCGGCGGGTTCGGTTCGATTCCCGGCACGGGCTGGTCCTTGGTTGGCGGGCTGGGCATTTCAATCGGCACCAACGGCGGCCCGCTACTGCCGGGGCCGACTTTCGGCAAGGGCGCCGGGCTGATTTGCGGATAAGGCGTGGGTGTGGCGGTGCCGGGCGAACCGGGTATCGGCGCGGGGCTGACGGGAATAGGTTGCAACTGTTGGGCCTGCGCTGCAGTTATCGAGAGCGCGGCCAGGGCAATGACCGTTAGAATGGTGCGCTTCATCAATGGCTCCGTTGGCCTTGTCGTCATGAACAGGCTACTCCCAACTGCGTCTGTTTGCCCTCTCGAGTTCTGCCAATTTTCTTCAAGTGAGCCCCATGAAACGTTTCGTACTGCTGGACACCACCCCCATTCCTGAAAACGGCGGTGCCCTGTGCCTGTTCGAATATGGCGAGGATTTCGTCATCAAGATCCAGGGTGGCGACGGCGGACAATTGATGAACACGCGCATGCACGGCTCCGAAGATGCCCTGGCCGAGATCCCCTGCCGCAAAGTCGCTGGCCGACCGAATTCACGGGTGCTGATCGGCGGCCTGGGCATGGGATTCACCCTTGCCTCGGCGCTCAAGCACCTGGGCAAGACCGCCGAAGTGGTGGTCGCCGAACTGGTCCCCGGTGTGGTTGAGTGGAACCGCGGGCCGCTGGGCGAGAAGGCCGGCAACCCGCTGCTCGACCCGCGCACGGTGATTCGCATGGAAGACGTGGCCAAGGTCCTGCAAGCCGAACCCCAGGGCTTCGATGCCATCATGCTCGATGTCGACAACGGCCCCGAAGGCCTGACCCAGAAGGCCAACAGCTGGCTGTACTCCGCCGCCGGCCTGAACGCCTGCGCCAGGGCCATGCGCCCCAAAGGCGTGCTGGCGGTCTGGTCAGCCAGCGCCGATCGGCAATTTTCCGACAAACTGAAGAAAGCCGGTTTCAAGGCCGAGGAAGTGCAGGTCTTCGCCCACGGCAACAAGGGCACCCGCCACACCATCTGGATTGCCGAGAAGCTCAAGGGCTAGGCTAAACTTCACCCTATAACCGTCATCAGTCTTTCTACAAAGGTGAACCCATGAGTTCGTCCACCCCGACCAACACCTCCAAGCTGGATCGCATCCTCGCCGACAACCAGCGCGACAAGGAAATGGGCTACCGCGACAAGGCCCTGAAGATGTACCCGCACGTCTGTGGCCGCTGCGCCCGTGAGTTCTCTGGCAAGCGCCTGAGCGAACTGACCGTGCACCACCGCGACCACAACCACGACAACAACCCGCAGGACGGCTCGAACTGGGAGCTGTTGTGCCTGTACTGCCACGATAACGAACACTCGCGCTATACCGACCAGCAGTATTTCGGCGAAGGCTCGCTGAGCACGCCGAAAATCGCCAAGGCTACGCACAACCCGTTTGCGGCGTTGGCGGGTCTCATGAAAAAAGAAGACTGAAGTACTTCGGTAGCTGAACCGGCCCCTTCGCGAGCAAGCCCGCTCCCACATTGGTTTTGTGTACGACGCAGATCAAATGTGGGAGCGGGCTTGCTCGCGAAGGCGGCCTCAGCTACACCGCCAATCTCCGAACTGACCACTGCCGCCCAATCCCCGTATAATCGCGCTTTTTTCCCGAAAGGCACCCCGCTCGTGGCAGACAAACGGTACAGCTGCATTGGTTTGTATAACCCCAAGTCACCGGAGAACGTCGGTTCGGTGATGCGCGCCGCTGGCTGTTATGGCGTGGCGTCGGTGTTCTACACCGGCAAGCGCTATGAGCGCGCCGCCGACTTCGTCACCGATACCAAGCGCGTGCACTACGACATCCCGCTGATCGGCATCGATGACCTGAAGAAAATCCTGCCGCTCAATTGTGTACCCGTCGCCGTGGAACTGGTTGAGGGTGCCCGCCCTCTGCCGGAATACACCCACCCGGATCGCGCGCTCTACATCTTCGGCCCGGAAGACGGCTCGCTGGATAAGGAGATTCGCGACTGGTGCGAAGACGTGGTCTACATTCCGACCACCGGTTGCATGAACCTGGCCGCCACGGTCAACGTCGTGCTCTATGACCGCATGTCCAAGGGGCTCAATACCCGCTCCGGACCAAAATTCCGCTGATTCGCCGCACATTCGATTGAACGAGCTGCCCGCCACGGTGGTCAGCTTGACTAACGATCACTGAAGCCTGGAGACAGACCATGAGCGAACTCAAACGCGTCGAGCGTATCGAATCCACCCCCTTCCAGAGCCCTTCCGAACAGAACGTGCAGGGCTGGGAACGCATCGGCTCCCTGGCCGGCGGCGTGGTGATGGTGGGCAAGGGCCTGCGTCGTGGCGGGATCTTCGGCCTGATCCAGGTGGCCATCGGCGGCGTAGCCCTGGCGCGCGGCATTACCGGCCACAGTTCGGCGAAAAGCCTGCTGGAGAAAAGCCGTCAGGACATGAACAACGTGCGGGCGAAAATCCAGCGCGCCGGTGAGGAACTGAGCCAGTTGAAGGCCAATGCCGAGGCGGCGACCAAAACTGCAACCGTGACAGGTAATGATTCCTTGAAGTCGCCGAAAGCCGGGGTTTGATCCGGATCGTTCGGTGAGGCTGATAGACCTGTCGCGAGCAGGCTCGCTCCCACAGGGTTTTGCGTCAGGGTTCGAGGCCGATGGGGAAAAACTCTCCACCACTCCACACGCCTAACCAACGCTGGCCGTCGATCTCTCGGCTCACCGCCAGCTCTACCAGTTGATAGAACACATTGCGATGGATCAAGGCTTCAAGATTGCTGCGCACGTGTACGTAAGGGGCTGGCTCCTGCGTGTCGGGATCGATCACTACGCGCAACGGATGCCCGGCACCGGCCTCGGTGGTTTCATCGACGTTGGTGGTAAAGCGCAGCACCTGCGCCTCGCCCTCGCCTTCCACGTCCACCGCAATCGCCACGAACGGCGCATCGTCGACTTTGATGCCGACTTTTTCCACCGGGGTAATCAGAAAATAATCATCGCCGTCACGGCGAATGATGGTGGAGAACAGCTTGACCATCGGCTTGCGCCCGATCGGCGTGCCCAAGTAATACCAGGTGCCGTCCCGGGCGATGCGCATATCGATGTCGCCGCAGAAATCGGGATTCCACAGGTGCACCGGCGGCAAGCCTTTGGTCTTGGGGATTTGCCCCAGCAAATCGTTGGCTTTTTGCGGGCCACTCATGGCGTTCTCCTTGAAGTTACTGGTCGCTGAGCCCCAGCAGGCCGCGCGCATATTGCTCCAGCGGCGGGCCCATCAGGTCTTCGGGTTTTTTATCGTGGAACGTCAGTAAACCACCACGACTCTTGATGGTCGCAGTATCAATCAAATACTGGGTGCTGGTCTCGATCAACATGATCTGAATCATACCGCTGTCGATCCCGAGGCGATCCAGGGCTTCCTGATCCAGCCATTCGTCCGAGTTGCCGATACGGTCGTCCGACTTGGCAAATCGGGTGTAGAGCAGATAGTGCGCACCGGCGGCACGGGCTTCGCCCATGGCCTGGTCGAGGCCTTCCGGCGTGCGGGCACGGCGTACCATCGGGAAGTATTCGACGAAGCCATCGAACGCGACTTCGGCAATCACATTGGGCCGTGGATAAACGGCGCTGCCCGGCGGCATGAAAGCGCCCTGGGCAATGTAGACGAACGAATCCGGTTGAATGCGCAGGTTGTTTACGCGACGGCTGTCACTGTGATCGAGCAACCCCGCATCGCTCATATGGTAACGAGTCCCTTCGGCCATATCGCTGACGTTCATGCAGCCACCAAGTGCCAAAACGGCCAGCAGCAAAACCAGGCTACGCATCCTATCCTCCAGAGGCCGGTGTCGGAAAACCGGCGAATGGCCGTAGGATGCAGCTTTTGCGCCAGCTCAAGTTGATCGTTGCCTGATCAAACGCAATCGCGGGCAAGCCACGCTCCCACAGGATTTATGCACAACCTTGTGGGAGCGTGGCTTGCCCGCGATGAGGCCCGATCAGCCGCCGATGATCTTCATGACGGTCGCGCCGCCGGAGAACGCCACTTCCTGCTTGTCCCCCAAGGCTTTCACCAGGAGTCTCTGCAAGGCCGGCAGCGCCTGGTGACGCGGTTTGTCCAGCAGGTCGCCGATGTAATGGCGATTGCTCGACGACAGGCAGCCGTGCAGCCACCCGGTGGAAGACAAGCGCAGTCGCGAGCAGGTCCGGCAGAACGGCACACTTTCGTTGGCGATCACGCCGAAGTAACCCTGGCCGGGAATTTCATAACGAACCGCCGTTGCATCGACCGGGGCATCGGCCTGCAGATATTCATAGCGCTCGCCGATCAGGCTCAGCAATTGCTGGAGGCTGACGAACTGCTGCAAAAACGCATTGGAGTCGTTGGCCAGGTGGCCCATGCGCATCAGCTCGATGAAGCGCAGTTCATAACCGCGCTCCAGGCAGTAGTCGAGCAGCGGCATCACTTGATCAAGGTTCTGCCCGCGCAGCGGCACCATGTTGACCTTGATCTTCATGCCGGCCGCACTGGCCTCGCTCATGCCGTTTAGCACGGTGGCCAGGTCGCCACCCCGGGCAATGCCGCGGAACGCACTGGCGTCGAGCGTGTCGAGGGAAACGTTGAGGCGCCGAATGCCGGCGCCCACCAGCAGCGGCAGTTTCTTCGCCAGCAGCTGGCCATTGGTGGTCAGGCTGATGTCTTCCAGGCCCATCTGCCCGACCGCCGTCATGAAGGCTTCGAGTTTCGGACTGACCAGCGGCTCGCCACCGGTAATACGCAGACGCTCGATCCCTGCCGCTTCAATCAGATAAGCCACGCCGCGTGCCATCGCTTCGGCCGACAATTCATCCTGCGCAGCCACCAGCCGCTTGCCGTTGGGCACGCAGTAGGTACAGGCGTAATTGCAGGCAGAGGTCAGACTGATTCGCAAGTTGCGAAAACGCCTGCCTTGACGGTCAACGATCATGGTCACTCCGGCGGAAGAATATCGGGCCACTAAAACTTGACTCAGAAATCAAGTTTTAGCAAGTCCTCTACCTGAGTATATTCCTGCGGTACTGCGCCAAGTAGCGAAATCATGGCGCAATAAGGCAACTGAATGGCTCAGCTACCGGAAGTGTCGGTATCGCGCTTGCGTTTGTTGCCCATGCGCACGCCGATGTCCATCAGGAACTGGAAGAAACCTTCCTGATCTTCCAGCACATTGCTCCAGAACGGCGAGTGATACAGCGCGACGGCACCGTGCACCAGCGCCCAGGACGCGCAGTAGTGGAAGTAAGGTGGCACGTCTTCCAGCTTGCCTTCGCTGATCCGGCCCTTGATCAGCAGGGTCAGGCGTTCGAAGTTCGAGGCACGGATCTTGTGCAGCTCCTCGATCATCTCCGGCACCTGGTTGCCCTTGACCACTTTCTCTTCGAGGCGGTCGAACAGGCGATAGCGTTGTGGATCGCGCATGCGGAATTCGAAGTAGGCCCGGGACAGGGCTTCCTTGTCCTTGTCGACATCGGCCGAATGCAGCAGTGCATTCAAATCGCGCTCGTAGTCGAGCATCAGGCGCAGATAGATTTCCGCCTTGGATTTGAAATGCTTGTAGATCGTGCCTTTGCCGATACCGACGGCATCAGCAATCATCTCGACGGTGACACTGTCTTCACCTTGTTCGAGGAACAGCTTTAGCGCGGTATCGAGAATTTCCTGCTCGCGGCGACGAAACTCACGGACCTTACGAGGTTCTTTATGCATAAGAAAAGGTCTGTCGGGGTCAAAATTCGAAGCCGCGTATTATGCCTAACTTACGCAAAAATGCACGGATCATCCGACCATATCTGCGCTTTCCGGTCATTCCGCGCACGATTGCCGGTTGATGAGAACTCTTCCGAAGCGCACGTATTCCAAATTTGTTTAAAAACCCTGACCAGCAAACTGGACTAGGCGCAATCCTGATCAATACTTGAACTGTCGGCGGGGCATCTCCCCCAAGTGTCACGCCGATATTGGTACCAACGGACCGCGTGCCATTGTTTTACTCCTAATGGTCTTAACCCGGATTCACCCCCCAGAACCCGGGTTTTTTTTGCCTGCGATTTAACCTTTTACGTGTGCCAGCGGGAACAGCCGCTTGAAATTGGCCGTGGTCTGCTCGGCAAACCGCTCGTAGGGTTCACCGCGCAACATTGCCAGAAATTCCGCTACTTCACGCACGTACTGCGGCAGGTTTGGCTTGCCGCGATGGGGAATCGGCGCCAGGTAGGGCGAATCGGTCTCCACCAGCAAGCGGTCGGCCGGCACTTTGCTGGCCACATCGCGCAACGCATCGGCATTGCGAAAAGTGACAATCCCGGACAAGGAAATGTAATAGCCCATGTCCAGCGCAGCCTTCGCCATGTCCCAGTCTTCGGTAAAGCAGTGCAATACGCCCGCCTGGGGCAATGCCGCTTCGCGCAGCAAGTCCAGGGTATCGGTGCGGGCCCCGCGGGTGTGGATGATCACCGGTTTGCCGGTCTGCTGCGCCGCTTGCAGGTGCAGGCGAAAGGATTCCTGCTGCAACTGCGCCGCTTCCGGCTCGTAGTGGTAATCGAGGCCGGTTTCGCCGATGGCGACCACACGCGGGTGATTGAGCTCCTGCAACAGCCAGTCCAGCGCCGGCGCGGCACCGGGCTGTACATCCAGAGGGTGCACGCCCACCGAGCAGTCGACGTCGTCATAACGCTCGGCCAGGGCTTTGACGTCGGCCGCGTTGTCCGCGCTGACACCGATACACAGAAAGTGCCCTACCCCGCGCTGCCGGGCAGCATCCAGGGCAGCATCCAGGGAGCCGTCGTGGGCGGCCAGGTCGAGGCGATCGAGGTGACAATGGGAATCTACGAGCATAAAGGGCTGCAACTTACATCGAATGGGTGGGACGGTCCGGGGTACTGATACTCGGATACTGATACTCAGAGTCTAGGCGCAGGCAGTCATCTTTGGGCAGGCAACGACGCCCATTGCACCAGCAAGGCCTCCAGCAGCAAGGCCGGATTGAGGTTGGCCTTGCTCAAGACTTTCTGTCGCTGGGCGAGGATCCAGTCCTGGATATCGAGGACTTTGCCCTGGGCGCTTTTCTGCGCCAGGTATTGCACGACCTTGCGCATGTCGGTCAGGCCGAGGCCGGCTTCGTCCTGGGTCAACTGATAGCGCAGGATCAGGCTCGACCAGTCGCAGAACCAATCGAACAGGCGCAACATCGGAATGTTTTTCCATTCTTCGGCCAGTTGCGTCGGTGACTGCTGTTGCTTGAGGAGTTTCTTCACCCCTTCCACGACTTGCATGCGCTGCTCACGCACGCCCTGGGCCTGGAGATTGACCGCCGCCAGTGGCGAACCGGCGGCCAGCGTCAGCAACTCGACGCGCTCCTCTTCGGAACATTCCGGCAATGCCTGGGCCAGCCACTTCAAGCTCATGGCCTCGCCCGGCAGCGGACAGGCCTGCTGCACACAGCGACTCTTGATGGTGGGCAGCAAGCGGCTCGGCTGATGGCTCACCAGCAATAAAACCGTATCGCCGGACGGTTCTTCAAGGCTCTTGAGCAAGGCGTTGGCGGCGTTGATGTTCATCGACTCGACCGGCTCGATCAACACCACTTTGCGTCCACCCAACTGCGCGGTCTGCACCACGAAACCGACCAGATCGCGAACCTGATCGACCTTGATCGCCTTGTCGGCTTCTTCCGGTTCAAGGATGTAATTATCCGGGTGGCTGCCAGCCTTGAGCAGCAGACAGGACTTGCATTCGCCGCAGGCCTCCAGCGCCGTCGGGCGCTGACACAGCAAGCTGGCCATCAGGCGCTCGGCCAGTGCCCGCTTGCCGATCCCGGCCGGGCCATGCAGCAGGTAGGCGTGCGCGTGCTGCGCGCGCCCCGCCAGGTGCTGCCAGAGGTTTTCCTGCCACGGATAGGCCTCAGCCACGGCTCAACTCCAGCAGGCGCGGCACCAAGGCATCCAGCGATTGCTGAACCTGTGCCAAGGGTTGGGCCGCATCGACCAGCACATAACGCGCCGGATCCGCCTTGGCCCGCTTGAGGAACGCATGGCGTACGGCATCGAAAAAGGTCCGGCCTTCGAGTTCGAAGCGATCCAGGCGGCCGCGTGCGCTGGCGCGGGCCAGACCCACCTCGACAGGCAGATCGAAAATCAGTGTCAGGTCCGGGCGCAGATCGCCTTGAACGAAGGTTTCCAGAGCCGCGATGCGCTCAAGCGACAAGCCACGGCCGCCGCCCTGGTAGGCGTAAGTCGAATCGGTAAAACGATCACACAGGACCACGGCACCGCGGGCCAGCGCCGGGCGAATCACTTCTGCCAGGTGCTGGGCACGCGCCGCGAACACCAACAGCAACTCGGTATCCGGGTTCATGACTTCGTCGACGGGAGCCAACAACACCTCACGGATACGCTCGGCCAACGACGTGCCCCCCGGCTCGCGGGTCAGCACCACCTCGATGCCGGCGGCGCGCAAGCGCTCGGCCAGGTATTCTCGATTGGTGCTCTTGCCGGCGCCTTCCGGGCCTTCCAGAGTAATAAACAAGCCAGTCACAGGCAGTCCTTAGTCAGAGTCATTGCGGGCTTTTCGGTGCGTTGGCATCGGGTTCCGGTGCTTCAGGAGCTGGCGCAGGATCTTGCGCCGGCACTGGCGGCAGCGCCTCGAGAGCCGTGTTCGGTGAAGCGGCCGGGATCGGTGCCTGCTCCTGCGAAGCCTTGGCCTCCTGCGTACCGTTTTGCTCAGTCTGGATCGGCGCTGTCTCTGGCGTGGCAGTGGGCGCCGGGCTGGAGCGGTAATCGGCGCGACGCTTGAGCTGGAACTCCTTCACGGCATTGTTGTGGGCATCCAGGTCGTCGGAGAACACGTGAGTGCCATCACCACGCGCCACGAAGTAGAGGCTGTTGCCCTCCACCGGATTGAGCGCCGCATGGATGGCTTCGCGACCGACCATGGAAATCGGCGTCGGCGGCAAGCCCGCATTCATGTAGGTGTTATAGGGCGTCGACTCCTTGAGGTGAGCCCGGGTCAGCTTACCGCTGTAGCGGTCGCCGAGACCATAGATCACCGTCGGGTCGGTCTGCAGCAGCATGCCCATCGCCATGCGTCGCACAAACACGCCGGCAATCTGCCCACGCTCCTGCGGCACGCCGGTTTCCTTTTCCACCAACGAAGCCATGATCAGCGCCTGGTAGGGTTCGGTGTACGGCACATCGGAAGAGCGCTGCTGCCATTCCTTGGCGAGCACTTCGTCGAGGCGGTCGTAGGCGGTTTTCAGCAGTTCGATATCGGACATGCCGCGCACGTAACGATAGGTGTCAGGGAAGAAACGCCCTTCCGGAAAAATCCCGGTGTGGCCCAGCTTGTCCATGACCTGGCTATCGCTCAAACCGTCGAGGCTATGATCAAGCTTCTCTTCCTTGGCCAGCGCTGCGCGAACCTGGCGGAAATTCCAGCCTTCGACCAGAGTCAGGCTGTACTGAACCATTTCCCCGCGCTTCCACAGGTCGATCAGGCCTTCGACGGTCATGCCCGGCTGCATGCGATACTCACCGCTGTGCAGGGGTTGTTTGCCGAGATTGAAGCGCCAATACACGCGCAGCCAGAAGGCGTCCTTGATGACACCATTGGCTTCGAGTCGGTAGAAGGTGCGGGTCGGCGTGGTGCCCTTGGGCACATCCAGCAATTGTTCCTGGGCAATGTTCAGCGGCTGTACCAGCGCCGAATGAATTTTCCAGGCTGAAGCACCCATCAGCAGCCCTGCCAGAACCACTCCGGTTTCCAGCAGCAGCAAGAGTTTACGTCTCACGTATCAAGCATCCAGTAGCACACGGGCAATGGTTTGGAGTTTACGGGTGAGCGGCCCAACCGGCCAGTGAAGAGCAGCATAGGCACGTACCGGCCAGATACCATACACGCTGTTGCAGACAAAGACTTCGTCAGCCCATTGCAGCTGTTCGAGGGGGATATCGGTGATTTGCGTGGGAATTCCCAGCGACCCGGCCTGAAACAATAGTTCGGCACGCATCACGCCGGCCACGCCGCAGCGCTTGAGGTCAGCCGTGATGAGCACACCGTCACGCACCAGGAACAAATTGCTGAACACGCCTTCGATCACGCGCCCGGCCTGATCGAGCATCAAGCCTTCGGCATGCTCGGTGTCCTGCCATTCGGCACGGGCGAGGACTTGTTCAAGTCGATTCAGGTGCTTGAGGCCGGCCAGTAATGGCTGCCTGGACAATCGGGTGGCGCAAGGAAACAGTCGAACACCCTGCTCGCCATGCGCGGCAGCATAAGCCGCAGGTGGATTGCCTTGCAGAATGCGTCGAGCCTGGGCCGAAGGATCGGGCGCGTAACCGCGCAGACCGTCGCCGCGGGTGAGAATGAGCTTGAGCACCCCGCCACCCAGTAGCGCTGCGTAGGCCAGCAGTTCGCTGCGGATCAATTCCTGATCGGCAGCAAGCGCCAGACGCGAGCAGCCATCCGCCAGACGCGACAGATGCCGCTCCAGCAACACCGGCTTCCCGTTGCGCACAGCGATGGTCTCGAACAGACCATCGCCATAAGCCAGGCCGCGATCCTTCAGCGACAAAGCGTCAGCCGGCTGACCGTCGACCCAGCAGTCCATCAGCCTGCGAACCGGCGGAACACCAGCGAGCCGTTGGTGCCGCCAAAACCGAAGGAGTTGGACACGACCACATCGATATCCATGTTGCGCGCGGTGTGCGGCACGAAATCGAGGTCGCAGCCTTCGTCCGGCTCATCAAGGTTGATGGTCGGCGGCGCTACCTGGCTGTTGATGGCCAGCACGCTGAAGATCGCCTCGACCGCGCCCGCCGCACCCAGCAGGTGGCCGGTCATGGATTTGGTCGAACTGACGGCCAGCTTGTAGGCATGCTCGCCGAACACCGACTTGATCGCATTGACTTCAGCAAGATCGCCTGCGGGAGTCGACGTGCCGTGGGCGTTGATGTACTGCACTTGATCGCCATTGATCTTCGCATCGCGCAGCGCATTGGTGATGCAGCGGGCAGCACCCGCGCCATCGGCAGGTGGCGAAGTCATATGGTAGGCATCGCCGCTGGTGCCGAAGCCAATGAGTTCGGCGTAGATGGTCGCACCACGGGCCTTGGCATGTTCCAGCTCTTCCAGAACCAGCGCACCGGCACCATTGGACAGCACGAAGCCGTCGCGGCCCTTGTCCCATGGACGGCTGGCGCGGGTCGGCTCGTCATTGCGGGTCGACAGCGCGCGCGAGGCACCGAAGCCACCCATGCCCAGACCGCAGGCCGCCATCTCGGCGCCGCCGGCAATCATCACGTCGGCTTCGTCGTACATGATGTTGCGGGCTGCCATGCCAATGCAGTGGGTACCGGTGGTACAGGCCGTGGCGATGGCGTAGTTAGGCCCCTGTGCCCCCAGATGGATGGACAGGAAACCGGAAATCATATTGATGATCGAGCCTGGCACGAAAAACGGGGAAATCCGTCGTGGGCCGGTCTCGTGCAGCGTGCGGGCGGTTTCTTCGATATTGGTCAGACCGCCAATACCCGAGCCCATGGCCACGCCGATGCGTTCGCGGTTGGCGTCGGTGACTTCCAGACCGGCGTTGCGCACCGCCTGAAAACCTGCGGCCAGACCGTATTGAATGAACAGGTCGAGCTTGCGGGCTTCCTTGACCGACAGGTATTCCTCGACATTGAAGTCCTTTACCGAGCCGCCAAAACGGGTGGAATAGGCAGAAAGGTCGGCGTGTTCGATCAGACCAATGCCACTGCGGCCAGCCAGAATGCCCTGCCAGCTGCTCGGCACATCCGTGCCCAGTGGCGACAACATACCCATACCGGTGACTACGACGCGTCTACGCGACACAGCACTCTCCTTTTTTTCAAATGACGACTTTGCATCAGGCCTAAAGAAAAAACCGCACGCCATGATGGCAGTGCGGTTTTTCCATGACAGCGAGCAACGATTACAAACTATTACGCCTGGTGGCTGGTAACGTAGTCGATTGCAGCTTGTACAGTAGTGATCTTCTCGGCTTCTTCGTCAGGGATTTCGGTCTCGAATTCCTCTTCCAGAGCCATCACCAGCTCAACGGTGTCAAGGGAGTCGGCACCCAGGTCTTCAACGAAGGAAGCAGTGTTGACCACTTCTTCTTCTTTAACGCCCAGTTGCTCAGCAACGATTTTCTTGACGCGCTCTTCGATGGTGCTCATACCTTGTTTTCACTCCTAATGGACAAATTCAGGCAGCTGGCCAGTGGGTAAGTGTATAGAAAGGCTTTTCAGCTTTTCAACTGAAAGCTTCACTCCTCGAACCCGGTGACCCTCTGCCTATAAATAGATTGCAGCTTTATAACGGATTTTAGACAGCTCGTATGACATTTTTTTGAAGCAATCCGTCACATTTGAATTACATGTACATCCCGCCGTTCACCGGGATTGTAGCTCCGGTAACGTAAGCCGCACCGTCCGACGCAAGAAAAGCGACCACGGACGCGATCTCTTGAGCCTGCCCCAGACGACCCAGCGGAATCTGCGTCTGCAAGGCTTCACGCTGCGCCTCGGGCAGTTCACGGGTCATATCGGTATCGATGAACCCTGGGGCCACCGAGTTTACCGTAATCGCACGCGAACCGACTTCACGCGCCAATGCACGACTGAAACCTTCCAGACCGGCCTTGGCGGCAGCGTAGTTTACTTGGCCTGCGTTGCCCATGGCACCCACAACCGAACCAATACTGATAATTCGGCCCCAACGGGCTTTGGTCATGCCACGCAAAACGCCCTTGGACAGGCGGAACAGACTGTTCAGATTGGTATCGACAACGTCGTGCCACTCGTCGTCTTTCATGCGCATCATCAGATTATCGCGGGTGATACCGGCATTGTTGACCAGGATCGCCGGCGCACCGAACTGCTCCTGGATGCTCGCCAGGACCGCCGCCACGGACTCGTCACTGGTGACATTGAGTTCCAGGCCGGTGCCCTGAATACCGTTTTCCTTCAGGGTCGCGGCAATACGCTCGGCACCCGACGCGGAAGTCGCGGTACCGACAACGATGGCGCCCTGACGACCCAGTTCCAGGGCGATAGCCTGGCCGATGCCACGGCTTGCACCGGTGACCAGTGCAACTTTACCTTGCAGACTCATGCAAGCTTCTCCTGATTCAGGCCAACGCTGCACGGGCGGCAGCGAAGGCATCTGGGGTATTGAGGTTGGATGTCGATACGCCTTCGGCGCAACGCTTGTTCAGACCGGCCAGCACTTTACCCGGGCCGCACTCGACCAGATTGGTCGCGCCCCTGGCAGCCAGCGCCTGTACGGATTCGACCCAGCGTACGGGCTTGTACAGCTGTTCGAGCAGATCACGCTTGAGGGTTTCCAGATCGGCCGGCACTTCGGCGCTGACGTTCTGGACCACAGGAATCTGTGGCGCCTGCCAATTGATCGCGGCGATCGATTCGGCGAAACGCTCAGCAGCCGGACGCATCAGCTCGCAGTGGGACGGCACGCTGACCGGCAGTGGCATGGCGCGCTTGGCACCACGCGCCTTGCAGCCTTCGATGGCGCGTTCAACCGCAGCCTTGGCACCGGCGATGACCACCTGGCCCGGCGAGTTGAAATTCACCGCGCTGACCACTTCGCCTTGCGCCGCTTCGGCACAGGCTGCCAGTACGTCGGCATCGTCCAGCCCCAGGATGGCAGCCATGCCGCCCTGCCCGGCCGGAACGGCTTCCTGCATCAGTTGGCCACGACGCTCGACGAGTTTCACCGCGTCGCCCAGGCTCAGGCTGCCCGCTGCCACCAGCGCGCTGTATTCACCCAGGCTGTGCCCGGCGACGTAGGCCGGACGCGCACCACCTTCGGCCAACCACAGACGCCACAGGGCGATCGAGGCGGTCAGAATGGCCGGTTGGGTTTTATCGGTTTGATTGAGTTGCTCTTCCGGCCCTTGCTGGGTCAGTGCCCACAGGTCGTAACCCAGTGCATCGGAAGCTTCTTTGAATGTTTCAAGGACAACCGGATGTTGTGCGCCCAACTCGGCCAGCATGCCGAGGGACTGCGAACCCTGTCCCGGGAAGACGAATGCGAGGGAAGCAGACATGTAACAAGCCCCTAATGATCTTGTCGTCGGAGAAATGGCGCCCCGCTTTGGGGACGCAAGAAACTGACAGTTGGATGGCCCATCGAACCAAGCGGTCACATTTAAGCATTGTCCGACGAAAACGCCTAAAGCAACAAATCCTCCAGACGACCGTGCAGGCGCTCGGGAAGGTTTTCCTGAATCTCGATCATGGCGCGCGAAATGGCGCTTTGGAAACCCTGGACCCCGGCAGAACCGTGGCTCTTCACCACAATCCCCTGCAAGCCGAGAAAGCTCGCGCCGTTATGCCGGGCAGGCGCCAGTTCGGCCTGCAGGCGCTTCATCAACGGCAGCGCCAGCGCGCCGACCGCACGTGAGGCCAGGTTCTTCTTGAACAACGCCTCGATGCGCCCGGCAATCATGGTCGCCAGGCCTTCGCTGGATTTGAGCAGGATGTTGCCGACAAAACCGTCACACACCACCACATCCGCTTCGCCACGATACAAACCGTCGCCCTCGATAAAGCCGATGTAATTGATGCCCCGGGCGCCTTGCAACAAAGTCGCCGCCAGCTTGACCTGCTGATTGCCCTTGATGTCTTCGGTGCCGATGTTCAGCAATGCCACCCGTGGACGGCTAATACCCAGCGTCTGTGCCGCCACCGAGCCCATGACCGCAAACTGCAACAGATGCTCGGCACTGCAATCGACGTTGGCGCCCAGGTCGAGCAATTGGCAGTAACCCTTTTGTGTCGGGATCGCCGCCACCATGGCCGGACGGTCAATGCCCGGCAGGGTCTTGAGCACGAATCGCGACAACGCCATCAGCGCACCGGTATTGCCGGCACTGACACAGGCCTGGACTTTGCCGTCGCGCAGCAGTTCAAGGGCCACGCGCATCGATGAGTCGGGCTTGCCTCGCAAGGCCTGGGCGGGTTTTTCGTCCATGCCAATGACTTCGCTCGCCGGAGCAATCGACAGACGCGCGCGATCCACAGCCGAATGGCCAGCGATCAATTCTTCAAGAAGGGAGGGTTGACCGACGAGGGTCAGGTGCAGCGAGGGTGTAGCGGACAGGCAAGCAAGGCTGGCCTGAACAATGCTGCGGGGACCGAAGTCCCCGCCCATTGCGTCAATCGCGATGACTTGAGCGGACAAGTGATTACTCGTCAGCGCCCTTGTCGATCACTTTACGGCCACGGTATACGCCTTCTGGCGATACGTGGTGACGCAGGTGAACTTCACCGGTGGTTTTTTCTACAGACAGGGTGCTAGCCTCGAGAGCGTCGTGCGAACGGCGCATGTCACGGGCAGAGCGGGATTTTTTGTTCTGCTGAACAGCCATAATTGATTAACTCCTAAACGTTTGGGTCACGCTTTAACTGCGCCAATACACTGAACGGGTTGGACCGCGTTACCTCGTCCTCGCTCGGTTCGGGCTCATCTGCTCCCGCCGGCTGCTGGCATTCTTCCGGATGATGAGCAGGCACAATGGGCAAGGCGAGCAGAAGCTCCTCCTCGATCAGTGACTGCAGATCCAATGGATCTTCGCCCAGTTCCAGCACGTCATAACCTTTCGGCAACGACTGGGTATTCGCACCCTCCTTCACCACAGCGTAACTGCATTCGCTATGGATCGGCAGGGTGACCAGCTCAAGACAACGCTGGCAAACCATTTTGACTTCAGTGTCGATAAAGCTGTGGATGACCACAGATTTACGTTCATCTCGTTCAAAAACGAATTTAGCCTGCACCGTACCGACATTGTCGGAAAGCGGGTCGCAGAGTCTCTCCAAATCGGCCAGCAGCATTTCACCTTGAAGGGTGGTGCCACGATCAGCCAATTTGCGCGGGTCAACGTGAGGTGGAATCGGGTCATTCAACATAGGCGCAGCATTATAGGGATGCACCCGCCCATGTCAAAGGAAATTCAGCCCTGTCCGTCACTTGGAAGCCTCGCTAGAATTCGCACCTGCCTTATGGAGATGCGCATGCTGCCTTTATTACTCGCTTCCGGCTCGGTCTATCGCCGGGAATTGCTGGCCCGCCTGCAACTGCCATTCACTTGCAGTTCGCCGGATATCGACGAAAGCCATCGCCCGGGCGAATCCGCCATCGCGCTGGTCAAGCGCCTTGCCGAAGAGAAAGCGCGCGCCCTGGCCGCCAGCCATACCGCTCATCTGATAATCGGCTCCGACCAGGTCGCCGTGCTGGGAGAGCGGATAATCGGCAAGCCCCACACCTTCGAAAAAGCCCGCGAACAACTGCTGGCCGCCAGCGGCGCCAGCGTGACATTCCTGACCGCCCTGGCCTTGCTCAACAGCCGGACAGGGCACTGCCAGGTCGATTGCGTGCCGTTCACCGTACACATGCGCACACTCGACGCCACCCGCATCGAGCGCTACCTGCACGCCGAGCAACCCTACGATTGCGCAGGCAGCTTCAAGGCCGAAGGCCTGGGTGTCAGCCTGTTTCGCAGCACCGAGGGTCCTGACGCCACCAGCCTGATCGGCCTGCCGCTGATTCGCCTGATCGACATGTTGCTGGCCGAAGGCGTGCAAATACCCTGAAAGCAAAAAATCGCAGCCTTCGGCAGCCCCCACAGTTGATCTGCGTGCAGGAGCTGCCGAAGGCTGCGATCTTTTGACCTTAAAGCCAACTTAACGCAGCGACGGACCGTTAAACCCCATCCACATCGCCAGATGCTCAGCCACGCTGGCGCCGAGTTTTTTCGAGAAGCGATCGAATGTCGACTCCTGAACGGTAAAGTCCACCAGCTCTTTCTCGCCGATCACATCCCTCGCAACCGAACTGGCATTGCCCAGCCCATCGATCAACCCCAGTGGCAGCGCCTGCTCGCCGGACCAGACCAGACCGGAGAACAGCTCCGGATGCTCCTTGTCCTTCAGGCGATCGCCGCGCCCTTGCTTGACGCTGTTGATGAACTGCTTGTGGGTCGTATCGAGCACACCCTGCCAGAAAGCGGTTTCTTCCGGCTTCTGTGGCTGGAACGGATCGAGAAACGACTTGTGTTCGCCCGAGGTGTAAGTGCGACGCTCGACACCCAGCTTCTCCATGGTGCCGACAAAGCCGTATCCGGCCGCCGTCACACCGATGGAGCCGACCAGGCTCGCCTTGTCGGCGTAGATCTGATCCGCCGCGCTGGCGATGTAGTAAGCACCGGAAGCCCCCAGGTCGGAAATGACCGCATACAGCTTGGTGTCCGGATGCAGGCCGCGCAGGCGACGGATCTCGTCATAGACATAACCCGACTGCACCGGACTGCCGCCCGGACTGTTGATACGCAGGATGACGCCCTTGACTTTCTTGTCCTCGAAAGCCGCGCGCAGGCTGCCAACGATATTGTCTGCGCTGGCCGGCTCCTTGTCGGCAATCATGCCTGTCACATCGATCAACGCCGTGTAATTGGCACTGAGGGTAGCGGCCTTTTCCATATCCATCAGCGGCGAAAACAGAGCAACAACGCCGAAAAGATACACAAAAGTCAGCGACTTGAAGAATATCCCCCAGCGACGGGACCGACGCTGTTCCTGCACACTGGCCAGCAGCGTCTTCTCCAGCAGCTTCCAGCTCTTGTCGTCACCGCTCTCTGCGCTCGCCTTGGCGGGCGCCTTCCATTCGTCGGTCATGCCGTCCACCCCAAAAACTACCGGTTAAGCCTGCTGACTCAGCCAGGCGTGCAATTCTGAAAAACGGTCGATGGCCAGTCGCGGCTCATACAGCCTCAACGCATCGATCGATTGAGCGCCATAGCTTACGGCCACCGACCCCATGCCGGCGTTGCGTGCCATCTGCAAATCAAAGGACGAATCACCGACCATCAATGCCTGATCCGGGCGAACCTCGCAATGCGCGAGAATCTGCTCGAGCATCAGCGGATGGGGCTTGCTGGCGGTCTCGTCGGCGGCACGAGTGATGTCGAAGTAATCCTCCCAGCCATGGGCCTTCAACACCCGATCCAGCCCGCGACGGGCCTTGCCGGTCGCCACAGCCAGATGATAACCCTCGGCACGAAATGCCTCGAGCGACTCGACCACACCCTCGAACAACGGCGAAGGCACGGCCTCCGACGCAATGTAATGTTCGGCGTAGTGCTCGCGAAACGCGATCAGTTCGGCGTCATCGATCTCGGGGTACAGGGTGCGGATCGCTTCCGGCAAACCCAGGCCGATGATGCCCTTGACGGCAAAATCGTCGCGCTGCTCAAAACCGGAGCGCCGGGAGGCAACATGCATCGCCTCGACAATCCGGCCAATGGAATCGGCCAGCGTGCCGTCCCAATCGAAGATCAGCAGCTTGTAATCAGATGGGCGCACTCAATCGCTCCACAGTCTTGGCCCACATCTCGTCGACCGGGGCCTGCAACTTCAGCTCGCCGCCATCAGGCAACGGCACGGTCAGCATGTAGGCATGCAGGAACAGGCGCTTGCCGCCCAGATCGCGGATTTCCTTGCTGAAACCTTCTTCGCCGTACTTGGTGTCGCCAGCGATGCAATGCCCGGCGTGCAAGGTATGCACGCGGATCTGGTGAGTCCGGCCGGTAATCGGCTTGGCTTCGATCAGGGTGGCAAAGTCGCCGAAACGGCGCAGGACCTTGAACACGGTCACGGACTCCTTGCCCTCCTCCTCGTCGACCTCGACCATGCGCTCGCCGGAGCGCAGATTGCTCTTGCCCAGCGATGCACGGACCTGCTTGATCGAGCTCGCCCAGTTACCGCGGACCAGCGCCATGTAGCGCTTGTCGACACCATCACCGCGCAGCGCAGTGTGCAGGTGACGCAACATGCTGCGCTTCTTGGCGATCATCAACAGGCCGGACGTGTCACGGTCGAGACGGTGAACCAGTTCGAGCTCCTTGCAATCGGGGCGCAACTGACGAAAGGCTTCGATCACCCCGAACGTCAGGCCGCTACCGCCGTGAACAGCAATGCCGGCGGGCTTGTTGATCACGATCAGGGCCTTGTCTTCGAAGACAATCGAGACTTCGAGCCGCTGCAGCAGGCCTTGTGCCAGTGGCACCGGCTCGTCGCGCTCAGGCACGCGAACCGGCGGCACGCGCACGATATCGCCCGCCTGCAGCTTGTACTCGGGCTTGATCCGACCTTTGTTCACGCGCACTTCGCCCTTGCGCAAAATGCGGTAAATCAAGGTCTTGGGCACGCCTTTGAGCCGGGCGAGAAGGAAATTATCAATACGTTGGCCGGCATATTCCGGCGAGACCTCAAGCAGTTGTACGCCTGGAGTCGGGGGGGTAGTCGTCGTCATGCCGCGGATGATAACAATTTTTTATGGAATTGAAGCACTTAATCATTGCTGCTATAGTCGCGAACGTCGCCAAAAGCGGCCTGGACAGCGGACCAACGGTCAAAAACCGGCCCTGACCAACGCAATTCACCAGGACGCGAGGCCGTCCTACGGGGCTTTCGCTACGTAACGGTGGAGTTTGCAGGTGTAACGAGCGCAGGTGACATGAGGCCTGAATCACGCCACAAAGCAGAGTTTTCCACTCGTTTTGCGAGCCATATTCACGGCCAGTTCACAAAGTGCAGTCAGCTGCGAATGACCCCGAGCGAAGGCATCGGAAACAACGCCTAAATTAGCCATGATGCGTGACCTCCCCTTTCGGAGCTCACGGTAAATGCCAACCCGCTGCGGATTCTGCGCGCGGCAGCACCCGAATTATCAGGGATACGTGTAGGGTGGAGATGCACAACCGCCGGACTGTGTAGCAACAGGCTTTCTCCAGACGCTTCATCTCGTCCACAGCCGCTGGTTGATTCCTCCTCCTGACTGAGTGCTTAAGTAGCCACAGCAAGCAGGACGCGTACGTCGCGATGAAGGCCCACATTGGCCGGACTTCGCTGGACACGGGAAATGGCCAACCACTCCCGACGCACCTGACACCGACCGTGAGAAGTCGTGTGTGCCGAACGCCGTTTCCGGCAGCCCGGAAACCGACGGTACTACATGAAAAGAATGCTGATTAACGCAACTCAACCCGAAGAGTTGCGTGTTGCACTGGTAGATGGCCAGCGCCTCTACGACCTGGACATCGAATCCGGTGCACGCGAGCAGAAGAAGGCCAACATCTATAAAGGCCGGATTACTCGCATCGAACCAAGCCTTGAGGCTGCCTTTGTCGATTTCGGCTCTGAGCGCCACGGCTTCCTGCCCCTCAAAGAAATCTCCCGCGAATACTTCAAGAAAGCCCCGGAAGGTCGCGTCAACATCAAGGACGTCCTGAGCGAAGGCCAGGAAGTCATCGTTCAGGTCGAAAAAGAAGAACGTGGCAACAAGGGCGCCGCCCTGACCACCTTCATCAGCCTGGCCGGTCGTTACCTGGTGCTGATGCCGAACAACCCGCGTGCCGGCGGTATCTCCCGTCGCATTGAAGGCGAAGAGCGCAACGAACTGCGTGAAGCCCTGAACGGCCTGGTTGCCCCGGCCGACATGGGCCTGATCGTGCGCACTGCCGGCCTTGGCCGCAGCAGCGAAGAAATGCAGTGGGACCTCGACTACCTGCTGCAGCTCTGGACCGCCATCAAGGAAGCCTCGCTGGACCGCGCCGCGCCGTTCCTGATCTACCAGGAAAGCAACGTGATCATCCGCGCGATCCGCGACTACCTGCGCCAGGACATCGGCGAAGTGCTGATCGACAGCGTTGAAGCCCAGGACGAAGCCCTGACCTTCATCCGCCAGGTGATGCCGCAGTACGCCAGCAAGATCAAGCTCTACGAAGACAGCGTTCCGCTGTTCAACCGTTTCCAGATCGAAAGCCAGATCGAAACCGCTTTCCAGCGCGTCGTCGAACTGCCTTCCGGCGGTTCCATCGTGATCGATCCGACCGAAGCCCTGGTGTCCATCGACATCAACTCGGCGCGCGCCACCAAAGGCAGCGACATCGAAGAAACCGCGCTGCAGACCAACCTTGAAGCGGCCGAAGAAATCGCCCGTCAGTTGCGCCTGCGCGACATCGGCGGCCTGATCGTCATCGACTTCATCGACATGACCCCTGCCAAGAACCAGCGCGCGGTGGAAGAGAAAGTCCGCGAATGCCTGGAAGCCGACCGCGCTCGCGTGCAAGTCGGTCGCATCTCGCGCTTCGGCCTGCTGGAAATGTCCCGTCAGCGCCTGCGTCCATCCCTGGGCGAAAGCAGCGGCATCGTCTGCCCGCGTTGCAACGGCACCGGCATCATCCGTGACGTTGAATCGCTGTCCCTGGCGATCCTGCGCCTGATCGAAGAAGAAGCCCTGAAAGACCGTACCGCCGAAGTTCGTGCACAAGTGCCGATCCCGGTGGCTGCGTTCCTGCTCAACGAAAAACGCAACTCGATCACCAAGATCGAACTGCGCACCCGCGCCCGCATCGTCATCCTGCCGAACGATCACCTTGAGACGCCGCACTTCGAAGTGCAACGCCTGCGTGATGACAGCCCGGAAGCGGCGACCAACCAGTCCAGCTACGAAATCGCCGCTGCCGCTGCCGAAGTCGAAGAAGTTCAGCCAGCCGCAGCGACCCGCACCCTGGTTCGCCAGGAAGCCGCGGTCAAGACCGCTCCGGCCCGCGCCAACGCTCCGGTTCCGACCGAAGTTGCCGCTCCGGCCCCGGCTCCGGCCGTCGTGCCGGAGCCAAGCCTGTTCAAAGGCTTGGTGAAGTCGCTGGTGAGCCTGTTCGCCACCAAGGAAGAGCCTGTCGCGCCGGTTGTGGTTGAAAAGCCAGCCGCCGAGCGTCCGGCCCGCAACGAAGAGCGTCGCAACGGTCGCCAGCAGAGCCGCAACCGTAACGGTCGCCGCGATGAAGAGCGCAAGCCTCGCGAAGAACGTGCACCGCGTGAAGAGCGCGCTCCGCGTGAAGAGCGTCAGCCACGCGAAGTGCGCGAGCCTCGCGAGTCCCGTGAAGAAACGCCGGCAGTAGCCCGCGAAGAACGCGCACCACGCGCGCCTCGTGAAGAACGTGCGCCGCGCGCTCCGCGTGAAGATCGCAAGCCTCGTGGCGAGCGTGAAGAACGTGTGCGTGAACTGCGCGAGCCTCTGGATGCCGCTCCGGCTGCTCCGGCCGCCGCTGCTACCGCAGAAGAGCGTCCAGCTCGCCAGCCACGTGAAGAGCGTGCTCCACGCCCACCGCGTGAAGAGCGTCAGCCTCGTGCCGAACAAGCTGCCGCCGCCGCTGCCGAAGAAGAACTGACCACCAACGAAGAGCAACTGCAGGAAGAGGGTCAGGAAAACGCCGAAGGCGATCGTCCACGCCGCCGTTCCCGTGGCCAGCGTCGTCGCAGCAACCGTCGCGAGCGTCAGCGTGACGCCAACGGCAACGTGATCGAAGGTTCGGAAGAGTCCGAGTCCGGCGAAAACGCTGAAGCGCCAAGCACTGCCGATCTGGCCGCCGGCCTGGCTGTCACCGCAGCCGTTGCCAGCAGCGTGATCAGCGCTCCAGCCGAAGCTGAAGCCAATGTGCAAGCCGAACGCGCCACTGCCGCGACCCTGGAAGCAGCTCAGGTTGAAGCTCCAGCCGTTGAAGCGACCACACCGGTCGAAGTCACCGCCTCGCCGGAAATCGAAGTGGCGCCAGCGCCAGAAGCTCAGCCTGCCGTTGAAGCGGCTGCCGAGCCGGCTCCAGTGGTTGAAGCACCTGCCGTAGCTGCAGAAGCTGTCGTCGAGACCGTGACTGAAACCGTTCGCGAAGTGCGTGAAGAGCAAACGGCGTTCAACTGGGTGGCCGAGCCAGCCGTCGCTGAAACACCAGCGCCTGCTGCCGAGACCCAAGTGGCCGAAGCCATGGTTTCCGAGCCGGTAGTGGCCGCCGCGGAACCGGCCCCGGCGCCGGAGGTTGAAGCACCTGTCGTTGAAGCTCCTGCTGTTGAAGCTGAGGTCGTTGCCCAAGCGCCTGCGCCGGTCGTCGAAGCCGCGCCTGTCAGCGCCCTGACGCCAAGTGGCCGTGCGCCTAACGACCCACGTGAAGTGCGTCGTCGCAAGCGTGAAGCCGAGCGTCTGCAGAAGGAAGCTGAACTGGCTGCCGCTGCGGCTCCGGTTGAAGCGGTTGAGGCAGCGCCTGCCCCGGCCGCCGAAGTGGTTGCCGAGCCGGCTGAGTCGGTGATCCACGAAGCGCCGCGTTCCGTTCAGGACGCGGTAGAGCAACACGAGCAAGCCCTGGAAAAAGAGCACGAGACCAAACCTCTCGCCTGATTCCATCGGCCACTGAAAAGCCCCGCCTGGTGATTCCAGGCGGGGCTTTTTTATATCCGGACTTCACCGCAATCCCTTGTGGGAGCGGGCTTGCTCGCGAAGGCGGTGGATCATCCAACATCTCAGTTGACTGCCAGGCCGTCTTCGCGAGCAAGCCCGCTCCCACAGGGGGGTCACCTCCAGAACTACTTGAAGACCAACGCCTGCGGCACATCCACATCCCACAACACACCGGGATCATCCACGGCCACTTCGATCACCCGCCCTTGGGCAAACAGCGGTTTCGCGCCACGATCCCCCGATAGCGCCATCAACCCCGCTGCGAAGTCCCGCCCAAACCCGACCGGATGCCCATATTTACCGCCCTGTACCGGAACACTGATACTGTCATTGCCAATACCCGCCACCACCCGCTCGATACTGGACGGCAGGATGAATGGCATATCCCCCAGCACCATCAGCCAGCCATCGAGTTGTTTGCAGGCAGCGACTCCGGCGGCAATGCTGTCGCCCATTCCCGTCGATTCGATCAGCACAATCTCGCAGCCATAGGCCTGAGCCATGCGAATCACCTGTGGGCGGTCAGCAGTGGTCACCAATACGCGTTTGCCCAGCGTCGCCGGCAAGTTGACCAATGTGTGCTCGATGACGGACCGCACCACGCCGTCACGCCCGGTGCAATCGGCCACCAACTTATCCTTTTCAGCACCCGCCACCTGACGAAACCGGCTGCCCTGCCCCGCCGCCAGTAGGACGACGCCAATGGACTCGCTCATACCTTCTCCCGCAAGACTTTCTTCTGTTTCAGTTCGACGCCATTTTTGACTGCGACGATTTCCGCCATGAGCGACAAGGCAATTTCCGCTGGATTATGACTGCCGATGTGCAAGCCGATCGGACCATGCAAACGGTCAATCGCCGGTTGCGACAAACCCAGTTGAGCCAGGTTTTCCCGGCGCTTCTGGCTGTTGACCCGCGACCCCAGTGCTCCAACGTAAAAGGCTTTGGAATCCAGGGCCGTGAGCAACGCCATGTCGTCCAGGCGCGGATCATGGGTCAAGGCCACGATAGCCGTGCGTTCATCGGTCTGGATATTCAATACCGCCTCATCCGGCATGCCCGAGACGAATCGTCCGTGCTGCTCTTCCCAGCCATAGACGAACTCGCTGCGTGGATCGCAAATCAGCACCTCGAAATCCAGCAGGCGGGCCATTTCCGCGACATAGCGCGACAGCTGCCCCGCGCCGATCAACAGCAAGCGCCAACGCGGCCCATAGATCGCCCGCAAGGTCAGACCGTCGAACGTCAAGACGTCAGCTTTAGTGGCCGACCGCAGAAGCACTTCGCCGGTGGCCAGGTTCAGTTCACGGGCAACGATTTCATGGGCCTCGCATCGGGACAGCAGTTGCTCGACCCAATCCCCATCGTCGATGCGCTCCTCGGTCAAGCGCAAGGTGCCGCCACAGGGCAAGCCGAAACGCGCGGCTTCCTCGCGGGTCACGCCGTACGTGATCAGTTGCACCGGCGGCCCGTCCAGTGCGAGACGGCCGTCGTGCAGCCGGGCGATCAAGTCATCCTCGACACACCCGCCGGAAACCGAACCAATCACCACGCCGTCTTCACGCAGGGCCAGCATGGCGCCGGGTGCCCGGGGCGCCGTGCCCCAGGTTTCGACCACGCTGTACAACACCACCCGCTGACCGGCGCGCTGCCATTGCAGCACACTGCGCAGGACGTTCAGGTCGGCGCTGTCCATCAGGCTCCGGCCTGCTGCCAGCCCGACAACTGATAACGAACCGGCAGGTTGCGGATGCGTTTGCCGGTGGCAGCAAAGATCGCGTTGCACAGGGCCGGCGCAATCGGTGGCACACCCGGTTCACCGACACCGCCCAATGGCACCTCACCCGGCGGCGTCACCAGATGCACAGCCACTTCTTTCGGCGCCAGGGACATGCGCGCCACTTCGTACATGTGGAAGTTATCCTGCTGGACCTTGCCGTCCTTGAAGCTGATTTCCCCCAGCACCGCATTACCCAGGCCCATGACGCAGGCGCCCTCGAATTGCGCGCGAATCCGCTCGGGATTGATCTGCGGTCCGCAATCGACGGCGATGTCGGCCTTGTGCACCACCAGCGTGCCGTCGTCTTTGACCTCCACCTCGATCACCGCCGCCACATAGGTCACGAAGCTGTAATGCACCGCCAGGCCCAGGCCGCGGCCCTTGGGCAGCTCACGCCCCCAACCCGCGGCTTTGGCGGCGGTCTCCAGTACCGTGCGCAGACGCGCGGTGTCGATCGGATACCGCTCGGGGGATTCACCGTAGTTCCACTCTTCGCTCAAGGTGCGCGGATCGATCTGGCGGTCCGGGCCGAGCAATCTGATCTGGTACTTCAGCGGATCTTCCCCGGCCTTGTGCGCCAGCTCATCGATAAAACTCTGGATCGCGAAGCCATGGGGAATGTTCGACACCGAGCGATACCAGCCGACGCGGGTATGCACCGTGGCCTCGGGGTTTTCCAGGCGAATGTTGGGGATCGCATACGCCATGTTGGTGAAACCCATGCCCAGTTCGAACGCCGCCTCATGGTTCATGCCCGGCGCAAACAACGCCGTGATGCTCGGCGCCACCGTACGGTGCAACCAGCCGGACGGCAGGCCGTCCTTGTTCAGGCTGGCCTTGAGGTATTCGGCCGATACGGTGTGGAAGTAGGAACAATGAATGTCGTCTTCGCGGGTCCATTGCACCCGCACCGCTTTACCGGGGAATTCCTTGGCGAGGATCGCGGCTTCGATGATGAAGTCGGGCTTGGACTTGCGCCCGAACCCACCGCCCAGCAAGGTCACGTTGAACGTGACCTTTTCGAACGGCAGCCCCAGGCGTTCACCGATCCGCTCCCGGGTGACCTGCGGCGCCTGGCTTGGCCCCCAGGCCTCGCACGCACCGTCCTTGAACCGCGCAATGGCGACCATCGGTTCCATCGGCGACTGTGACAAATGCGGCAAGTAGTAAGAGGCTTCCAGCGTACTGTCGGCGCTGCTCATGGCCTCGTCTATGTTGCCGGTATTGCGCACCACCTTGCCAGGCTTGAGCGAGGCTGCTTCGAGCTCCTTGCGATAGGCGATCGAGTCGTAGCTGGCGTTGGGGCCATCATCCCACTCGATTTTCAGCGCCTCGCGGCCCTTGATCGCCGCCCAGGTATTGCTCGCCACCACGGCGATGCCACCCAGGGGCTGGAACTCCGAAGGCAACGGACGGCTTTCGATCTGCAGCACCTTGACCACGCCGGGGACTTTCATCGCCGCACTGGCGTCGAAACTTTTGACTTTGCCGCCATACACCGTGGGCCGGACAATGGTCGCGTACAGCATGCCGTCGAAATGCACGTCGGCACCGTACACGGCACGGCCGTTGACGATGTCCTCACCGTCGATGGCCTTGGTGCCTTCCTTGCCGATGTAACGGAATTCCGAAGGCTGCTTGAGCCTCAGGCTGTCACGCGCCGGTACGGCCAAAGCGCTGGCAGCGGCGGCGAGCGCGCCATAATCCAGTTCGCGGCCCGAGGGTTTGTGGATGACTTTATGCAGTTGCGCATGGCACTCGCCCACCGACACTTTCCACTGGTCAGCAGCGGCCTGCTCCAGCATGGCGCGTGCAGCAGCCCCGCAACGGCGCATCGGTTCGTACCAGTGGCGCATGCTGCGTGAGCCGTCGGTGTCCTGGTTGCCGAAGCGTGCCTCATCGCCCGGGGCCTGCTGTACCTTGACCCGCGCCCAATCGGCTTCCAGTTCATCAGCCACCACCATGGTCAGGCTGGTGCGCACGCCCTGCCCCATTTCCGAGCGGTTGCAGATCACGGTCACCGTGCCATCGGCGGCAATACTCACATAGACTTTCGGATCGTCGACCCAGCCGTGGGGCATGCCGTCGGCGCCGAACTTCTTGTCTTTTTCTTCGGCAAAAGCGTCTTGCCAGCCCCAGCTCGCCGCCAATACCAGCGCACTGGTGGCGCCCACGCCTTTGAGAAAGCCACGGCGACTGAGCTGGCTCAGATTGCTCAGGGTGAAATCATTCGGTAACTGGCTCATGCCTTGGCCTCCTTCAGGTGAGTGGAGGCCTGGCGGATGGCGGTCTTGATGCGGTTGTAGGTGCCGCAGCGGCAGATATTGCCGACCATCGCCTCTTCAATCTGCTCGTCGCTGGGGTTCGGGTGGGTCTTGAGCAGCGCTGTCGCCGACATGATTTGCCCACCCTGGCAGAAACCGCATTGAGCGACCGCCGTGTCGAGCCAGGCTTGCTGGACGACTTTGCCGATCGGGTCGGCGTGCAGGTTGTCGATGGTGCTGACATTCTGACCGACGACGGAACCGATGGGCGTGATGCAACTGCGTGCCGGTGCCCCTTCGATATGAATGGTGCAGGCCCCGCACAGGCCCATGCCGCAGCCGAACTTGGTGCCGTTGTAACCGGCCACGTCGCGGATCGCCCAGAGCAGCGGCATGTCCTCGGTGACGTCGAGTTGATGGTCTTGACCATTGAGTTTCAGGGTAATCATGGGCACGCCCGCACGGATCTTGAGTGATGGGGTCGAGCAATCTGCCGCTGGATCTCGGTGGGTCGCACGCAGATCGACTCAGGCTAATCGGCTCTCTTGTGCGAACGCAAACGGTCTGCACCGGGCCTTTGGTGGAGCAAGAGTGTGCATCGTTAGCTGACTAAGTTAACCGAGCATTAACAAAAAAAAGCCCTGCTGAGACAGGGCTTTTTAGCTGCAAGCTTTAAGCTGCAAGCTTTAAGTAAAAGCAAAACAGCGAAGAGCCTGAATTTAAGGATTGTAGCTTGCCGCTTGAAGCTTGTAGCTCGCGGCTGCCTCATCAATACCGGTTCGGTTCCATTTCCAGGTCGACATGGAATCGTTCTGCAATGTCTTTCTGGATGCGCTGCGCCAGGTTCAGCAATTGCAGGCCCGTTGCGCCGCCATAGTTGACCAGCACCAGCGCCTGCAGCTTGTGAACACCTGCGTCGGCATCGCGAAAACCTTTCCAGCCCGCCCGCTCGATCAACCAGCCAGCGGCCAGTTTCATCTGCCCGTCGGGTTGCGCATAGGCCACCAGGTCCGGGTATTCGCCCTTGAGCCGTGCAGCCAGCGCCGCCGATACCAGGGGATTCTTGAAAAAACTGCCGGCATTGCCGAGCACGGCCGGGTCCGGGAGTTTTTCGTTGCGGATGCTGCAAATGGCCCGGCTGACATCGCTGGCAGTCGGATGCTCGATACCTTGTTCGGTCAAGCGCTGACGCACCGGGCCGTACTCCAGGTGCAAATGCGCGGCGCGGTCGAGGGCGAAACGCACACGCAGGATCAACCAGCGCCCCGGTTCCTGCTTGAACAGGCTGTCGCGGTAAGCAAAGTTGCACTGCGCCAGGCTGAAATCGCGCAGTTCGCCGGTCTGGCGATCAAGGGCGGTCAGGCCGGCGAACACGTCCTTGATCTCGACCCCATAGGCGCCGATGTTCTGCATCGGCGCCGCACCCACGGTGCCGGGAATCAGGCTGAGGTTTTCCAGGCCGGACAACCCAAGCGCCAGGGTGTGTTGCACAAAGGGATGCCAGGGCTCGCCCGCTTCGGCCTCGATCACCACTTTGCCGTCGTCATCGCTCAGCACGCGAATCCCGCGAGTGGCCATGCGCAGCACCAGTGAGTCGATATCCGCCGTCAGCAGCAGGTTGCTGCCACCGCCGATCACCAGTACCGGGACCTTGTGCTCCAGCCCATAGGCCAGGGCTTCGCGCACATCGGCGTCGCTATGGGCCTCGGCAAACAGCCGGGCCTGGACATCCACGCCAAAGCTGTTGAACGGCTTGAGCGACACCTGCGATTGAATCTGCAAACTCATAACCGTCCCTTCAATTCAATCACCAGCAAATCACTGGCGCGCTCGATCAGGTCCAACACCTGCTCGAAGCCTTGCTCGCCATCGTAGTACGGGTCCGGCACTTCATCGATTGGCGACTGGTAACGGCGCAGGAACAGATCCAGCTCGGCCTTGCCCTTGGCGGGCTGCAAGGCCTTGAGGTTGCGCAGGTTGCTGTTGTCCATCGCGAGGATCAGGTCGTAGGTGGCAAAATCGGCGCGGCTGACTTGCCGGGCGCGCTGGGCCGACAAGTCGTAACCGCGCAGCTTTGCCGCGGCCTGGCTGCGCTTGTCCGGCGCCTTGCCGACATGCCAGTCACCGGTGCCGGCGGAAGCGACCTCAACCTGATCGGCCAGCCCCGCTTCGCGCAGTTTGTGCCGCAGCACGCCTTCGGCCGTGGGAGAACGGCAGATGTTGCCCAGGCACACGAACAAAACGCGCATCACGCCTCCAGCAGGCGACGAACGCGCTCGAGGTCTTCAGCGGTATCGACGCCGGCGGGCGGCGCGATCAATGCGTCGGCCACGTGGATCCGCACGCCGTGCCACAGGGCACGCAGCTGTTCCAGGCACTCGGTGTTTTCCAGCCAGCATGGACCCCAGTTGACGAAATCCTGCAGGAAACCGGCGCGGTAGGCATAGATGCCGATATGGCGGCGATACGGCACGCCTTCCGGCAACTGCTCAGGGTTCACGGCAAACGCATCCCGCGCCCAGGGCAAGGTGGAGCGACTGAACGTCAGCGCCAGGCCATTGAGGTCGCTGACGACCTTGACCACGTTGGGATTGAACAGGGTGTCCGCGTCTTCGATCGGCTCGGCCAGGGTGGCCATGCGCGCTTCAGCGTGGGCCGCCAGATTGGCGGCAACCTGATCGATCACGCTCGGCGGGATCAGCGGCTCGTCGCCCTGGACGTTGACGACGATGGCATCGGGCGCCAGGCCCAGTTTCATCGCGACTTCAGCCAGGCGATCGGTGCCGGAATTGTGGTCCTCACGGGTCAGCACCACTTCTGCACCGAAGCCATTGCAGGCCTCGACGATGCGCGCGTCGTCAGTGGCAACCACCACCCGCCCGGCGCTGCTTTTGCTCGCCTGTTCCCAGACGTGCTGGATCATCGGCTTGCCGGCGATCAGCAGCAGCGGCTTGCCTGGCAGACGGGTGGAGGCATAACGCGATGGAATGACGACGGTAAAGGCTGTGGTCATTTATCCAGACGCTCATCGGTGGTCAGGGTGCGCGCTTCCGACTCGAGCATCACCGGGATGCCGTCGCGAATCGGGTAAGCCAGGCCGGCGCCCTTGCTGATCAGCTCGGTCTTGTCGGCGCTGAGCTTGAGCGGGCCTTTGCAGACCGGGCAAGCGAGGATGTCGAGCAATTTGGTGTCCATGAGCATTCCCTGGAAAAAACGGAGTTAAGGCAACAAACGATCCGGCAGCAGGCGCATCAACTGTGTGTCGAACCAGGCCACGAAGGCCGGCGACGGCACGGCATCGACCGCCAGGTACCACCAGTCGGCGGCGGCAAAGGCACGGCATTTCACCGCGTCTTTTTCCGTCATTACCAACGGCAATGACGGCGTGAAATTCAACGCCTGCACGCTGTATTCAGCGTGGTCGGCAAACGCATGTGGAACAGGCTGCCAGTGTAGCGTTTCGAGGGTCTTGAAGAAACGTTGCGGATTGCCGATACCGGCCACCGCGTGCAGGGCCTGGCCGGCGGGAAAATGATCGAGGGGACGGCGTTCGCCACTGCGCAGATTAACCAGCGCGGTGGGCTGCAATTGAAAGGCAAAGCCATCGTCGCGGTCGGATGCGGCACCGTTGTAGAGCACCGCGTCGACGCTTTGCAGGCGCTCGACCGGCTCACGCAATGGCCCGGCGGGCAGGCAACGGCGGTTGCCCAGGCCGCGGGCGGCGTCGATCAGCACCAGCTCGAGGTCACGGGCCATGCGGTAGTGCTGCATGCCGTCGTCGGACAGGATCAGATCCAGCGGTTCACTGGCCAGCAAGGCTCTGACGGCGCTGCTGCGATTGGGGTCGATCATCAGCGGCACGCCCGTGCGCTGGACAATCAGCAACGGCTCGTCACCGGCGACGTCGGCGCTCTGCCCGGCCTCGACCCGCCACGGCAACTGCGGCGGTTTGGCGCCATAGCCGCGGCTGACCACGCCGACCCGCAGGCCGCTGCGCTGGCAGTGCTCGATCATCCATAGAATCAGTGGCGTCTTGCCGGTGCCTCCCACGGTGATGTTGCCGACCACGATCAGCGGCACCGGTGGCTGGTAGATCTCGCCCTCACCCGCCAGAAAGCGCTTGCGCTTGTTCATGACCACGCGCCGGTACAGCCATTCCAGTGGCTGTAACAGCTTCAGGGCCGGATGACCTGCGTACCACGCGGCGAGCAATCGATCGGACATGGCCATCAGGGCGCGGGAGGCGCCGCCTCGATGGTGGTCATGCGCAAGTGACTGAAGCCGAGTTTGCCGGCGGCATCCATGGCTGTCACCACGGACTGATGCGCAGTCTTGCCGTCAGCACTGATGGACAGCGGCCGGTTGGTGTCGCCGTTGGCTTCTTTTTGCAGTGCGTCCATCAGCGAGGCCAGGTCGCTTTTCGGCAGGATCTGGCTGTTCACCGAGAACACGCCGTCGGCGCTGATGGCGATGTCCAGTGGCTTGCTCTGATCATCGGCCGGCGTGCCGCTGACGGCTTCCGGCAGATCGACGCGCAGTTGGGTCTCACGGGTAAAGGTGGTGGTCACGACAAAAAACAGCAACAGGATGAACACCACGTCGATCAGCGATGCGAGGTTGATGTCCACCGTTTCCCGTGGTTTGCGGCGGAATTTCACGCTTTGCTCCCGGTCAGGTCCACGTCGCGATCGCCCTGCACCACTTCGACCAGCTTGATCGCTTCCTGCTCCATGCCCACCACCAGCTCATCGATCCGGCGTTGCAGGAATCGGTGGAAAAACACTGCGGGGATACCCACCATCAGGCCCGCGGCCGTGGTGATCAGGGCCTTGGAAATACCACCGGCCAGTACCGAAGCGTTGGTGGTCATGCCTGAGCCTGTGAACGCACTGAAAATATCGATCATGCCCAGCACCGTACCCAGCAGGCCCAGCAACGGCGCCATGGCGGCGATGGTGCCGAGGGCGGCGACGTAGCGCTCGAGCTCATGGATGACCCGCTGTGCGGCCTCTTCAATGCACTCCTTCATGATCTCGCGACCATGCTTGGAGTTGGCCAGGCCGGCCGCCAGGATTTCGCCCAACGGGGAGTTGGCGCGCAGTTCCTTGAGTTTTTCCTTGTTGAGCTGTTTGTCCTTGATCCAGACCCAGACCTGCCCGAGCAAGTGCTCCGGGGTCACGCGGCTGGCCCGCAGGGTCCACAGACGCTCGGCAACGATCGCCATGGCCGCGATGGAGCTCAAAATGATCGGCAGCATCATCCAGCCGCCGGATTTGACCAATTCCCACACAGTGACAGCCCCCTCGAAAAAGTGCGCCACTCTAACATAGGGGGTGCAAGCACCGAAGACCGAGATGTCGCATCCGGTCGGGCTTTGATAATGCCAGGTTATGGTTCAAGGGCGGCGGATCGCGCCAGAAACGCCGTTCCTGGCGCATTGACCATGGCGGCTCGAAGCGTCCCAATTGCAGACGAATGGCACCCTGCTCGACGCTGTCGTAGATCGCCATTCCACGTTTTTGATAACGCGCGATGACCGTCGCATGCGGATGGCCAAATGAATTGCCCTGACCGCGGGAGATCAGCGCCCCTTTGGGCTGCAGGACATCCAGCAGGGCCGTGGACGACGAACTGCGACTGCCGTGGTGTGGCGCCTGCAGCCAATCGGTGGGCAAGGCCAACGGACTGTCCAGCAGGGCTCTCTCGGCGGCGGCATCGATGTCGCCACTCAACAGCAACCGTTCGCCATTGGCCTCGATCAACAAGACACAGGAGTTCTGATTGCTGTCACCGGCCAATGGCCAGTGCCAAAGCTGGAAGTCGACTTCATCCCAGGTCCATTGCCGGCCGCTCTCACAACGCCCGGCCTGCAACTCCACAGGCAAGTCTGACGGTTCACCACTGACCACCTGTTTCACCGGCAAGCCCTTGGCAATCGCCGGGGCACCGCCGGCATGATCGGCATGGGCGTGGCTGATCAGCATCAGGTCGAGGCCCTTCACCCCCAATTTGCGCAATGTCGGCAGCACTACACGCTCCCCCTGGTCGAGCTCACCGAATCGCGGTCCGGCGTCATACAGCAAGGTGTGATGCCGGGTGCGCACCAGAATAGCCAACCCCTGCCCCACGTCCAACTGCCAGACTTCAGCGATGCCTTCCGGCAGCATTGACCGGGGTGGGAATACCAGCAACAGCAGCAGATGCCAACCCAACGGACGCAGCGGAACGCCACGCGGCAACAGCAGTAGAAAAGCGCCCAGCGCGCCGAGGCTCCACACTCCCAAAGGAATCGCCTTCGGCACCCACGCGGGTAGCACCTCGGCCAACAACGCCAGGACCCTGAACAACTCACCGATCAAACCGCCCGCCAGCCACAACAGGCCCTCGCCCACGTAGGGCACCGGCAACAGCAATGTCCCGAGCAAGGCCGGTGGCAACACCAGCAGACTGATCCACGGCACCGCCAACAAATTGGCTGCCGGACCGCTAAGGCTGATCGGCAATCCCAATACCAACAGTAACGGGCACAATCCGATTGCAATCAGCCACTGGGCGCGGGTCCAGGTTTGCCACCATCGCCAGGGGCCCAACCGGCCGCCGAAGGTCAATATCAAGACGGCCACGGCCGCGAAAGACAGCCAGAAACCAGGCTGAAGACTCGCCAGCGGCTCCAGCAGCAAAATGCCGCAGAGGGCCAGTAAAAGCGGCCACCACGCACCGAGATGACGAAACCGCAGACGCCACAGCAACACCAGCCCCAGCATCAGGCAGGCTCGTCGCACCGGCACCCCGAATCCGGCCAGCATCCCGTAACCGAGCGCCGCGGCGAATGCCAGGCCACACGCCCAAGGCAGCCATGGCAGACGGTTCGGCCATAACCCAAGGCGGGCCAGACCGGCAATCAACAGATACACGACGCCCGCCAGCAAGCCGATGTGCTGCCCGGAAATCACCAACAGATGCACCGTGCCGGTGTCCTGCAATACCTGCCAGTCTTCGCGACTCAGCCCGGCACCGTCCCCGAGCACCAACGCGGTCAACGCGCCGCCTCGACCCTGGGCATCCACCGCTTGCAAACGCTGGCGGATGCCGTCGCGCCAGGCCCATTGGGCTGGCGCAAGGCGTTCGCCCTGCTTGACCGTCCCGGTCGCCCCGATGTGTTGTGCCAGCAACCAGGCCTGGTAGTCGAACGCCTGCGGATTGAGGAGCCCGACCGGGCGCTTCAATTTGACTGCCAGACGCCAGCGCTCCCCACTGTTCACCGGCGGCCCGCCGTACCAGGCCAGGCGCATTTGCCGCGGCAGGCGGGTACGCCGGGACTGGATGTCGGTCAATTCGAAACGCACGACACCGTCGTCATGCCGGGGCAAGCCAGTGACCCGTCCTTCGACCCAGCGGGTTTCTCCGTCCAGCGCCGGCGGCAACCGGTCATCCAGCGCCCACTGCGCATTCGCGCAGGCCCAACTCAAACCGAACAGATAAAACGCCACCGGATACGTCCTGAATGGCAACAACATCAAACCCGCCACCGGCATCGCCAGCCACAACCAGACCGGCGGTAAAGCCGGCAAAAAACGCAAAGTCAGCAGACCCAGCGCCAACGCCATCATCCCTCTGCGCATAAGCCCGTCCTTGAGAGTCCCCTCCAAGGCTTAGCCCGCCGGTCGCGTGGGCGCCGTTATTAATTGTCACAAAGTCTGAATGGGCAGTTCATAGAATCCAGACATACTTGCCACCCTGACCGACCGAGAAGCCTTATGCCCCGGCGCTTATTCAAACGTTACATGCCAGACCCGATGAGCATCAGGGAACACAAATCCTTACGCTTTCTCGGCACGCTGCTGCATGACCCGAACCTGTGGCACCTCAACCGCCACTCCGTGGCCCGCGCCATGGCGGTGGGTTTGTTCGCGGCGTTCCTGCCAATCCCGTTGCAGATGCTGCTGGCGGCAACCCTCGCCATTATCGTGCGCGGCAACATGCCGATCGCCGTGAGCCTGGTCTGGCTGACCAACCCGATCACCATGCCTGCCGTGTTCTTTTGCACCTACCAGACCGGCGCCTGGCTGATGGACGTCCCCACCCGGCAGTTGCCGGACGCACTGACCTGGGAATGGATCAGGGGAGAAATCTCGACCTTGTGGCAACCGTTTCTGTTGGGTTCGGTGGTGACGGGGCTGGCACTCGGCGCGCTGTCCTACTTCATGGTGATGGCGTATTGGCGCTGGTGGGTGGCCAGGCAATGGACGCGGCGCAAGAAGAGCCGGATGTGAAAATGCAAAACGGCCTCCACTGTGGGAGGCCGTTTTTTTTTGCGGTGTCTGGGCTGACGCCTTCGTCGGAACGCCGCCCGGAGCAAGCCCGCTCCCACACTGGATCTATGTAGCACTGAAGATCCCTGTGGGAGCGGGCTTGCTCGCGAAACAGACGACTCGGTATTTCTCAGGTCCGCATCCCGCGCCCGCTGACCAGCAACCGTGCACAGCCGAGATACAGCACCACGGTCGCCACCAGCATGAAGGTAATCGCAATACTGATCCGGATATCCGACACCCCGAGGATGCCGTAACGGAATGCGTTGACCATGTGCAGCACCGGGTTGGCCAGGGAAACGGTCTGCCAGAACGGTGGCAGCAAGGTGATCGAGTAGAAGACCCCGCCCAGGTAGGTCAGTGGCGTCAGCACGAAAGTCGGAATGATCGAAATATCATCGAAGTTGCGCGCAAACACGGCGTTGATGAAGCCCAGCAGCGAGAAGATGGTCGCCGTCAGCACCACCACCAGAATGGTCACGCCCAGGTGATGCACCTGCAAATGGGTGAAGAACAACGACAGCAGGGTCACGATGATCCCCACCATCAAGCCGCGCAGCACGCCGCCCAGGGTGTAGCCGATCAGGATGGTGTGCGGCGACAGTGGCGAGACCATCAGCTCTTCGATGGAACGCTGAAATTTGCTGCCGAAGAAACTCGACACCACGTTGCCGTAGGAGTTGGTGATCACCGACATCATGATCAGCCCCGGCACGATGTACTCCATGTAGGTGAAGCCACCCATGTCGCCGATTTGCCGACCGATCAGGTTACCGAAGATCACGAAGTACAGGACCATGGTGATGGCTGGCGGCAGCAGGGTCTGCGGCCAGATCCGGGTGAAACGCCGGACTTCACGGTAAACGATGGTGTTGAGGGCAATGAGGTTGGGGCGCAACTCGGAACTCATACCGCCACCTTCGACAGATTTTTCTCCACCAGGGACACGAACAACTCCTCGAGGCGATTGGTTTTGTTACGCAGGCTCAGCACTTCGATGTTCTGCTGCGCCAGCTGGGTGAACAGCGCGGTGATGCCCATGGACTTTTCCACCTGGACTTCCAGGGTGTGGCTGTCGATCAGCCGGGACGGGTAGCCGAGCAACTGAGGCGCGGCGGGCAGGTCGCCCTTGAGGTCCAGCAGAAAGGTTTCGACATGCAGTTGGCTGAGCAACTGACGCATGCTGGTGTTCTCGACGATGGTGCCGTGGTCGATGATGCCGATGTTGCGGCACAACTGCTCAGCCTCTTCCAGATAATGGGTGGTGAGGATGATGGTGATGCCTTTCTGGTTCAGCTCGGTGAGGAAGCTCCACATCGAGCGACGCAGCTCGATGTCCACCCCGGCAGTCGGTTCGTCGAGGATCAGCAGGCGCGGTTCATGAACCAGCGCGCGGGCGATCATCAGGCGACGCTTCATGCCGCCGGACAGTGAACGCGACGGCACGTCCTTCTTGTCCCACAGGCCCAGCTGGGTCAGGTACTGTTCGGCGCGTTCCTTGGCGATTTTCGCCGGGATGCCGTAGTAGCCGGCCTGGGTCACGACGATGTCGAAGGTCTTTTCGAACTGGTTGAAGTTGAACTCCTGAGGCACCACGCCAATGGAGCGCTTGAGCTGCGCAGGATTTTTGTCCAGGTCGTGACCGAAGATATTCACCGTGCCGCTGGTCTTGTTCACCAGGGTCGAGAGAATGCCGATGGTCGTGGATTTGCCGGCGCCGTTGGGGCCGAGCAAGGCGAAGAAGTCACCTTCGGCGACGTCCAGATCGATACCACTCAGGGCCTGGAAACCGTTGCCGTAGGTTTTGGTTAGCTGCCGGATGGACAGAGCGGAACTCATATCTGATTTACGCACCAAGAAGGGAAGAAAGGGATAAGTATGGGCGGCGGCGAACATTACAACCGCAACAACCTGGCACAATGGTGCTTGTCGCCGCCTCACAAGTACAGTCAAGCGTGTCGATAGTGAGTATTAAGTCAACGCGGTCATGACCGCCTTTTGATACGCCGGACGCTGTTTCAACCGCGCGTACCAGGCCTGCAGATGCGGTAGTGGCGCACGCTCGATCGGCATCTCGAACCAGGCATAAATGAAACTGCCCAGGGGAATATCACCCATGCCGATCTCGTCTCCGGACAGGTAGGGCTTGTTCACCAACGCCTGGTCGGCCATCGCCAGCAGCGTGTCGCATTCCTTGATCGCTGCCTTGATGGCGGGCCAGTCCTGCTGGTCTGCCGGGGTACGCAGCACACCCCAGAATACGGTACGGAACGGGCCGGCAAAGCTTGAGGTGGTCCAGTCCATCCATTTGTCGGCGCTGGCACGGGCTTGCAGATCCGCGGGGTACCAGGCCGTGTCGGCGGCATGGCGGGCCATCAGGTAACGCACGATGGCATTGGACTCCCACAACACGAAACCATCGTCCTCGATCACCGGCACCCGACCGTTGGGGTTCATCGCGCGGTACTCGGGCGTATCGACGACACCAAAGGCGCCACCGGCATCGATAGCCTCATAGGCCAGGCCCAGTTCTTCGGCGGCCCACAATGGCTTTCTCACATTCGACGAGTTTTTCCGACCCCAGATCTTCAGCATGACCGCCTCTTTTTCGCTAAGTGGGCAGGCAGCATACGCCGGATCAGGGGCGACTCAAATCGCTCTGCATGTCACCCAACAGCGGTGGCTGCTGCTCACCGAACAGGTGCGGATAGCATTTTTCCAGGTGTTCGAAAAAGAACCTTTCGGGGACGTCAGCGAACTGGCCGTGATCGACGAGGTACTCCATCAACTTCGCGCCATCGCGGTTGAAGGGATGAAAAACGCTGTCGTTGATCCCGTCGAATTCCAGCGGCGCCACATTGAACAGCTCGCAGAGTTTGCGGTTGAACGCCGGCGTCGCCTTGACCCAGCGACCCTGCAAAAAAAACTCGGTGTAGCCGTGCATGGCGAACATGTCGCTCTTGAGCAACTCAAGCAGCCGAGGCGTCGACAAATGATTGCGCACATCCGCCAGGCCGATCCGCGCGGGAATCCCACAATGCCGCGCGGCAGCTGCCAGCAATGTAGCCTTGGGCACGCAATAACTCTCCCCGGTCGCCAATGCATGACTGCCGCGCAGGGTCTGCGGATCGCGACTGAAGGTGTACGGGTTGTAGCGCACCGCTTCGCGCACGGCGTAATAGAGACTGATCGCCTGCTCAAGCGGATCGCGACTGGCACCACGGTGTTTTTCGGCGAACTCCACCACGGACGGATGGTCACTATCGATGAAGCGGCCGGGACTCAGGTACTCGTGCATGAGAATAATCTCCAGGGGAAGCCCCGAGTCTAACGAGAGCTTCAGCACAGAGATAACGACGTTTCGGCCAAACATGGGCGCTTTGCCGCTCGTTCAACGAGAGTTTTCCCCACGTGCGCGGCCCATCGGGCGCACGAAAATCATCCAGGGTCACCACCTGCCTGTTTTGCGGATGCCGTCTAAGCTCTGAGGGCTGGTTCGCCCTGGTTTCACGGAGGAATAAATATGCTGCTGTTGTGGATACTGGTTCTGCTGGTCGGTATTGCTTATCTGGCCCACCGCCGCATCGCCCCGCTACCCGCCCTGGTCATCGTGGCCGCCTATGTCGTGGCCATGGGCGCTTTCAGCCGCGCGCCGGGCTGGTTGCTGCTGGTTTTCTGGGTATTGATCGCTGCCATCGCCGCGCCCTTGCTGCTGCCCGACCTGCGTCGCAAATGGTTCAGCGCACCGATGTTCAACTGGTTCCAGAAAACCCTGCCGCCGATGTCGCAAACCGAACGCGATGCCATCGACGCCGGTACGGTGTGGTGGGACGGAGAGCTGTTCAGTGGCCGTCCGGACTGGAGCAAACTGCTGTCCTATCCCAAAGCGCAATTGAACGAAGAAGAACAGGCTTTCATCGACGGGCCGACCGAAACACTCTGCACCATGGTCAATGAATGGCAGCTCGGTCAAACCATGGACCTGCCGCCCGAAGCCTGGGCGTTCATCAAGGACAACGGCTTTTTCGCCCTGATCATCCCCAAGGAGTTTGGCGGCAAAGGCTTCTCTGCCTATGCCCACTCGCAAGTGGCGATGAAACTGGCGAGCCACAGCGGCGACCTCGCCTCCACCGTGATGGTCCCCAACTCCCTCGGCCCGGCCGAATTGTTGCTGCACTACGGCACCGACGAACAACGCAATCATTACCTGCCACGCCTGGCTCGCGGCGACGACATCCCGTGCTTTGCCCTGACCGGTCCGCTGGCCGGCTCCGACGCGGGCGGCATGCCGGACTCCGGGGTGATCTGCAAAGGTGAATGGGAAGGCCAGGAGGTTCTCGGCCTGCGCCTGAACTGGGAAAAGCGTTACATCACCCTCGGCCCGGTGGCTACCCTCCTCGGCCTGGCCTTCAAGGCCTATGACCCGGATCACCTGCTGGGCGACAAGGAAGACCTGGGCATCAGCCTGGCGCTGATTCCGACCGACACCAAAGGTGTCGAGATCGGCCGCCGGCATCTGCCATTGGGCGCCGCGTTCATGAATGGCCCGAACTCGGGCAAGGACGTGTTCGTCCCGCTGGAATTCCTCATCGGCGGCCAGGAAATGCTCGGCAAGGGCTGGATGATGCTGATGAATTGCCTGTCGGTGGGGCGTTCGATTTCCCTGCCGGCGGTGGGCACCGGCATGGCCAAGTTCACCAGCCTGGTGACGGGCCAATACGCGCAGGTTCGCGAGCAGTTCAATGTGCCGATTGCTTCGTTCGAAGGCATCCAGGAAGCCATGGCCCGCATTGGCGGCAATGCCTGGATGATGGACGCCGCCCGCATGCTGACCGCCAATGCGGTCGACCTGGGCGAGAAACCGTCGGTGCTGTCGGCGATTCTCAAATACCACCTGACCGAGCGCGGCCGCGACTGCATCAGCGATGCCATGGATGTGCACGGCGGCAAGGCAATCATCATGGGGCCGAACAATTACCTGGGCCGCAAATGGAACGGCGCGCCGATTTTTATCACGGTGGAAGGCGCGAACATTCTCTCGCGCAACCTGATGATCTTCGGTCAGGGCGCGATCCGCTGCCATCCCTTCGTGCTCAAGGAAATGGCCCTGGCCGGCCGTGAAGACAAGGATCAGGCGCTCAGGGAGTTCGATGATCTGCTGCTCAAGCACATCGGTTTTGCCGTGGGCAACGCCGCCAGTACGCTGGTGCTGAATCTCGGTTTCGGGCACCTGGAACACACCCCGGGCGACAAACTCAGCCAGGGTTACTTCCGCGCCCTCAATCGTCAGGCCGCTGCTTTTGCCCTGCTCGCCGACCTCAGCATGATGCTGCTGGGCGGCGCACTCAAACGCCGGGAACGCCTGTCCGCACGACTGGGTGACGTACTGAGCAACCTTTACCTGGCCTCTGCCGCACTCAAGCGCTATCACGATCTCGACACACCGCAGTACATGACGCCACTGGTGAGCTGGGCCATGGAAGAAAGCCTGGGGCAGGCTGAGCGCGCCATGGATGAACTGCTGAGCAACTTCCCGAACAAAGTCGTGGGCTGCCTGTTGCGGGTGATCGTGTTCCCGTTCGGCCGCCGGCACAAAGGACCGTCGGACAAACTCGCTGCCGAAGTCGCCGCCTTGATTGGTCGCGCCAAGGGCGACCCCGCCCTGGAGGAATTGCTCCTGGGTTGCTATCGCCCACAGGCGAGCGACGATCCGGTCGGCGCCTTGCAACACGCCTGCAACCTGCTGAGTGCCGCACAGCCGCTACAGAAAAAGCTGCATGTGGCACTCAAGAGCGGCCAGGTCAAACCGCTGGCCGGCGAGTCGCTGATCGATGCCGCGCTCGAGGCTGGCGTGTTGCAGCCGGTGGAAGCGCAAACCCTGCGTGAAGCCGAAGCGGCCCGGCGCAAGGTGATCGATGTCGATGACTTTGACCAAGAGGAATTGGCACTGGCCGGGGGAAAAGTCCGCTGATCCCTTCAAGCATGTAAAAACGGGCGCGGGCGCTTTATACTCCCGCGCCCGTTTTGCTCTTGAGGACTTATCTCGTGTCCAACATCGTTGCCGATCATCTCGTTTTACTCGACCACCTGCGCAGCATCCTGGTCGCCGTAGGTGAGGCCGAGCAGGTTCCCGACGAAAGCCATGCCTTGTTCCTCGAGCGCTTCGACGAGCTGCTGGCGTTACTGCCTGTCGACCCGATCGAAAGCCAGTACCTGGGCCAGGACATTCTGTGCCAGGTCATCACTCGCTATCCGCAAATCGCACACCTGGTGCCGCGCGACCTGCTGTGGTATTTCGCCGGTGACTGCCTGCATTACATGCCCGATGATGAAATCGACCTGTACCAGGCCCTGGAAGAGCGTCGCTTCGAAGCCGAACAGAACGACGAACCTTTCGACTGGAACCAGGAAAAGCAGCTGATGGCGTTGTCCAGCCAGGACAGCAAGCACTGATCTGCAAAAGATCGCAGCCTTCGGCAGCTCCTGCTTTGGATCGCCTGTTTCCTGTAGGAGCTGCCGAAGGCTGCGATCTTTTTTCTATCTTCAAAACAAGCCGTCACTCTCCGGCAGTTCATACTCCGATCGCGACCAGCCCGGACCATTCGACCGACCCGGCTTGCCCAGCGTCGGCTCCTTCGCCAGACATTCCACCAGGTAATCGATCAACACCCGTAGCTTGGGCGGCAGGTATCGGGTTGGCGAATGCAGCAACCAGGCGCCGCCGTGATAGGACGCCAGAAAGGTCCAGTCCGGCAGCACTTGCACCATCAACCCCTTCTCCAGGGCATGGCGCGCCGTGAAATACGGCAGGCTGCCAATGCCGATGTGCTGCAACACCGCGCCATAACGCACGCCGGTGTGATTGGCGGCATAGCGCCCGCGCACACCGACGGTTACCGTCTTGCCGCCTTTCTTGAATTTCCAGCGTGCGTCGCTGGGTGTTTCGCCCAGATAAATGCAACTGTGATTGAGCAAATCATGGGGATGAGTCGGCGTCCCGTGCTCAGCCAGATACTGTGGAGTGGCGCAGAGCATATGATCGATGGTCAGCAACTGCCGCCCCACCAGCCCCGCAGGCGGCCGGTCGGTGATGCGAATCGCCAGGTCGACATGATCGTCGATCAAATCGACCTGGCGGTCCTCAAGCAACAGCTCCACATCCACCTTGGGATAACGCCGCAAGAACTCCGGCATGTGCGGATGAATCACGATTCGGCCCACCGCTTTCGGCACGCTGATACGCACCCGCCCCTCGGGTTCATCCGTGAACTGACCACTGATTTCCATCACTGACCGCGCGGCATTGACCATTTCCTGGCACCGCTTGAACACCTCCTCGCCACCGTCGCTCAGTCGCAACTTGCGCGTGGTTCGTTGCAGCAACCGGGTGGCGAGCGCCTTCTCCAGGCGCGAAATGCTCCGACTGACCGCCGAGGGCGAAGAGCCCAACTGACGAGCTGCCTCGGAGAAACTGCCCGTCTCGACAACCTTGACGAAAATCGCCATTTCACCGAGCAGCGGCAGTGGAAGATTTATGCTCACAACGCAACAGTCCTTTGATGTTTGCCCGGATTATCACGTATTTACAGGCTTTCTATAATAGAAACTGATGACCAATACGAGCCTGGAATATGACGCTGCGCCTTTTTTTCCATAGTGATGAGCTCAAGGCCAACGTGGAAGTCCTGGAATGCACCCCCCACGAAAACGAGTTTGCCGTGGTCTTGCGCGCGACCCTGTTCCACCCCCAGGGCGGTGGACAGCCTTGCGACACTGGCTGGATCGGCGAAAGCCAGGTGCTGCGCGTGGTTCAGGATCCCGAGCGGATCATTCATTTTGTCGACCAGCCGGTAAAAACCGGGATGACGCCAATCCGCGTCGACGAACAACGCCGACTGTTCAACACGCGCATGCATTCGGCTGGCCATTTGATCGGCCACTTTGTACAAACCATGGGCTGGATGCCGATCAAGGCGCATCACTGGCCTGGTGAAGGCCGTGTGCAATTCAAGCCGGGCAATGGCGCGCAGGACGTCGAGGCCCAGGTCATTGAGCATGGCATCGGGCAGTGGATCGACCACGACCTGCCGCGCCTGACCTCACTGCGCGAAGGCGCCCGGGAAATCGGCTTCGGTGAACTGCCCGCCTACGGTTGTGGCGGTACCCATGTACGCAGTTTGAAGGATTTGGGTGCGGTCACCATCGCCTCCCTTTCGCAGAAAAAAGGCACGCTGTCGGTCCACTATCACGTGGACTGAGCACTGGGTGTTCGTGGGGGGGCGTGAAAGACGCCTGATTTTATCGATGCAAGCATTGCCCGGAACGCAAAAGGCCCGCCCAGTCAGATTGGCGGGCCTTTTTTTGCTTCAGTACACCTCGTCAACATCCGGCAACCGCACTGCGCTACGCCCCTGCCCGCCCGCCTGTCTCCAGCCTTTGCACCAATAGTTTTCCTTTAACTCATGGCACTTTGGCTTGATTGAACTAACGTCAAACAACAAGAAGTCATAACGGCTCGAATTTCCACGTTAGCTTCAGTGATCAGATAGCGGATTGGCAAAAGGAGTTACCTCACCATGATCCTGACAGGCGTTTTCCGGCTCTGTACCTGCATTGCCGATTACTTTCAGGGGAAACCAGGACAGCGGACAGCGCCGTCCATGGCCGCGAGTATCGCTCTTGCCAGCAGTCCGGTTCACCGGATCATTGAAAACCGTTTCAGCAAAGGTCGCTCGCTATCCAGCCAGATCAGCGAATTGCGCCCGCTCGTGTGTAGCACGCAAGGAATAACGCCAAGGCCATGGATAAGTGGTCTGGCGCATTGGGGGGATAGCCCGATCCCCGTGAAGTGATCCTAGACAGCGCAGTCTGTCCAAGATTGGCCTATTCAGTGAGGATGTACTTGATGAGCCTTCGTCCCGTGCCCGCTTTCAAGCGAATTTTCCATGGCCTGCTCTGGATGGGCCTCAGCGTAGAAGCGGCTCAGGCCGCGCCGGCCAATTGTCCGCAACTGGACAATTGGCCAACAACGTACGAGGTCGGTCAGGGACTGCAGAATGAACTGCGCAGCCCCGTTCCGGTAACGCAACTGGCGGTGGGTGATCCGAAAGTTGCCGACGTGCAACCCAGCGGCAGCAACGCGTTCATACTCACGGGCATTGCGCCGGGGACCACCAGCCTGATGGTCTGGACCGCCTGTTCGAAAACACCGCGCCAAGCCATGGTGTTCGTCAAGGGCAGGGCCACGTCGGCGCTGACCAGCGTGCCGTCGGTGCCTTCCGACGACCCGTTGCTGCCAAGCCAGGTGCAGACCGATATCCGCTTCGTTGAAGTCAGCCGGACCAAACTCAAGGAAGCCTCCGCCTCGATTTTCGGCGTCCGCGGCAACTGGCTGTTCGGCGCGCCGAGAACCTTGCCCAGCATTGGCGGCATTGTCACGCCGTCGATACCGGTGAGAAACGACCAGTTCAACCTCACGTTTGCTACCGGCAGTACCCTGGTGGCGCTCAACGCGCTGGAGGGCAGCGGTTTCGCCTACACCCTGGCGCGGCCAAGCCTGGTAGCGCTCAGCGGGCAGAGTGCGAGCTTCCTGGCCGGCGGTGAGATTCCGATTCCGGTGCCCAGTTCAGGCAGCGACAACATTTTCATCGAGTACAAGGAGTTCGGTATCCGCCTGACCCTGACGCCGACCATCGTCGGGAAAAACCGTATCGCGCTGAAGGTGGCGCCGGAAGTCAGTGAACTGGACTTCACCAACGCCGTGAGCATCGCCGGCACGGTAGTCCCGGCCCTGACCGTTCGCCGTACCGATACCAGCATCTCCCTGGCCGACGGCGAAAGCTTCGTCATCAGCGGCCTGATCAGCTCCCACAACGATTCCCAGGTGAACAAGTTTCCGGGGCTGGGCGATATCCCGGTTCTGGGCGCGTTTTTCCGCGACAACACCATCAACCGTGAAGAGCGCGAGCTGCTGATGATCGTCACTCCGCATCTGGTCCAGCCACTGGCTGCCAATGCACAACTGCCGTCATTGCCTGGTGAGCAGCTGCGCAATTACGACCCGAACTTCTACCGCATGTTCTTCCTGGAAAATGGCGACTTCGACAGTCTCAGCGGGCTCTCGCAATGAACCGAAGCCTGAACCGGACTGACCTCGCGCTCACTCGTAACGGTGACTTTGAACGCTTGCCGGGCCGGCTGTACTGCCATTGGCCAGGCGTTCAAGGGGTTGTAGCCAGAGGACCTTCGATGAAAGCAATCATTGCAATAACGGCGACATTAATGCTCGCAGGTTGTGCCAGCAATGGCCTGTCTTCGCGACCGGCCAGCTGTGCCAAACCCGGTTCGGAGCAAGAACTGGCCCTGAACCTGGCCGACAACATGGCCGAAGAAGGCCGTTTATATGCCAGCCTGGCGAATCTGGAAGGATTGCCCGACAACCTGGTCCAGGTTCGCCTGCGCAAGGCTCGGGTACTGCGCCTGATGGGGCGTAGCGGCGACGCGCAGCCGTTGTACGAAAGCTTGCTCGGCACCTGCCTGGCGGCTGAAGGGGAACATGGCCTGGGCCAGTTGGCCGCTGCCAGAAATGATAACGCCAGCGCAGCCACTCACCTTGAGCGTGCGGTGAAGATGGCCCCCACCGACGACAGAATGCGCAATGACCTGGGGGTCGTCTACCTCAATCAGCGACGGATCCCTGAAGCACGCTTTGAGTTCATGACCGCCATGGAGCTCAAGCAGGCGAACACACTGGCGGCACTCAACATGGTGACGTTGCTGATCTACCAGGATAACTGGAAGGCGGCCGCCGAACTCGTGACCCGCGCCGACTTGAACCCCAAGCAAGTCGTAGAGGCTCAAACCCGCGCGGAAAAACTCAAGGCCTCCGCCAAAAAAGTGGTGGCTACCGATGGGAATCGCAGAACTGAGGTAGCCGATGCCTCTTCCAGTGCGAACAAGTAGAACGTACGAGGAGTCGAGATGAAGACCAAAAGGCTGTTGATCGGGTGCATGGCTTGCCTGTCCACCACTGTCTGGGCCATTGAACCGGGCCCTTCTTCGCCGTATCAACAAGGCACCGAACAGTGGTTGCAGCTGCAGATTCGCGGTGTGGTTGCCTCCCCTCACCTGCAAACCGCCTCGGCCACCGAACGTGACCTGGCCATGCAGCGCTGGCTCAATAGCTTCAACTTCCCGATTCCGGAATTTTTTGACCAGGATGCAGCGGGAGAAATGACCATCGGCAACTGAGGCGTGTCGATGGGTGATCAGCCTCTGGCGTAGTCCAGAGTAGCCTGGCTGCAAAGCCGGGCTTGATTTCGTGTGCAGGAAAGCAGTGGCATCTACACATTATCCAATCCTTACCGAATTACCCCCGAAGCTGCCGCAGGCTGCGATCTTCTGAATTTAAGGCCTAGGCAACGAATTGCCTGCCAGAAAAATCAAAAGATCGCAGCCTGCGGGGGATGTGTAGATCAAGTGCAGATCAGGCTCGGGTGGCGAGGCCATCGCGCTCGACAGCCTCCGGCTGTTTTACCTCACCCGAATGCTTTGAGTACCCCGATCAAGGCAGGGCCGATAGCGACCAGAAAGAAGCTCGGCCATAGACAGAAAATCAGTGGAAATATCAGCTTGGTACCGATTTTCGCCCCCATCTCTTCGGCGGCCTGCGTACGCCGGTCACGGAACTCTTCGGCATAGATGCGCAAGGTGTCGGCCACGCTGGTACCAAAACGGATACTCTGCGCCAATAGGTTGACCAGACCTTGTACGTCATCCAGGCCAGTGCGCACAGCCAGTTGCTTGAGCGCCGCGGTACTCGAAATGCCCGCACGGATTTGTGCATTGACCAGGGCCAGTTCTTCGGCCAGTTCGACCTGACTGACCGACATCTCCTCAGCCACCCGTTCGATGGTCGTGGGCAAGGCCAGGCCCGACTCCACGCACACCACCATCAGATCCAGCGCATCCGGGAAGGCGGCACGCAGCCGGCCTTGTCGCTTCTGTTTGCGCTTGGCGACATACAGCGCTGGCACCAACCATCCGATACCGGCCACCAAGACCACCAACAGCAGCCCCATGATCAGCGAAACCTTGGGAATCATCGGCAACAGCAATAAGGCGATACCGATCAATAACAGCGGCAACATCAAGCGTATCGCCCAGTACATCTGCACCGCCGACGAGGAGCGGTATCCCGCATGCATCAACAGGGTCTGGGTGACGGACGTCTGAGCCGATTCAGTCGAAGCAAAGCGCTGGCCGACCCGCTCCAGCAACAGTTGCAGGTTACCCGGAGCTTCCTGGCCGGTCGCGTTGCCTAAATGACCACGCTTGATCAGCGCCAGACGACGCTGCACGGGATCCTGAAGCCCCATCATCAGCAGGATCACGGCAACAACCGCAAGTACCGTACTCAAACCGATCGCGCCAAGGAACAACAGGCGCGCCAACTCCTGGTTCTCCGTGACCCGACTGAACAACCCGAGTAAAAAATCCATGACCTGTACCTCTCGGTAGCGAATACCGCTTAAACCTGAATCCGGATAATTTTGCGAATCCAGAAAATCCCGACCAACATTGCACCAAAAGCCCAAAGTATAAGCTTATGGCCCACAGGATCATTGAGCAGCAACGGCATGTATTTAGGGGTAGTGAACAAAATCACAGCCGCCAGTACAAAGGGAATGGCCACCAGTATCCAGGCCGACATCCGCCCTTCGGCCGACAGGGTTTTGACCTTGCGCTGAAAGCGGAAGCGCCCGCGGATCAGCAGACTCAGACGCTCCAGCACCTCGGTCAGATTACCGCCAGTCTCGCGATGGATAAGGAGCGAGGTCACCAGCATCATCACCGTCATGCTTGGCATCCTCTCCAGCAGACCGAGCATGGCCCGGCGTACATCATTGCCATAGTTGATATCGGAGAAAGTCAAGCCGAACTCATGAGCCACCGGCCCCTTGTGTTCCTCGGCCACCAGACGCAGGGTTTCATTGAATGGGTGCCCGGCGCGCAGAGCGCGGCACATGGCATCCAGCGCATCCGGCAGGCCTTCCTCGAACGCCGCGAAACGCTTGGCGCGGTCGCGAGAGATTTTCAGTATGGGTATCCAGAAGACTGCAAAGCCCACCATCAGCGCCATCCACCAGACTGACGAGACCATCCAGATCAGGATACCCGCCCAGACACCCAGCACCAGCCCGAGCAGCAATACCCGATAGGCCCGGAATTCGTGCCCCGACTGCTCAATCATTTGCGTCAATGTGTCCATAAAGGGCAACTGCTCAAGCCTGGCCTCCAATGGCGACAAACGCGTCAGGTACTTCTGCCTCAATACCGTTTGCATGTTGGGCTGATTGTTGGCTTTCTCCAGTACATGCAAGCGGCCGCGGATGCGCTTGCGCATCTTGCCGGCCTCGCCAAACACTGGTACAGCCACGCTCTGGGACAGGAGGAAGACGGCGATAAACACCATGCCGAGGAACATCAGAATGAATTCACCGGGAATCTGGTTCATGACTGCCGCGCCTCCATCCACTCAGGCCTGAACATCGTCAGCGGCAACTCGATGCCGCGCTTGGCCAGCACATCACGGAAGGCGGGAATCATGCCGCTGGGTCGATAATCACCCAGCACTTCGCCGTTTTCGCCCATACCATGGCGCGCGAAAGAGAAGATTTCGGTCATGGTAATGATCTCGCCTTCCATGCCGTTGATTTCCTGCACGCTGACCAGACGACGCTTGCCGTCCTCCTGGCGTTCCAGCTGGATCACCACATCAATGGCCGAAGCGATCTGTTGGCGCATGGCCTTGATCGGAAAGGTCGCCCCGGTCATCGACACCATGTTCTCGACCCGCCCCAACGCATCGCGCGCGGTGTTGGCGTGGATCGTGGTCAGCGAGCCGTCGTGGCCGGTGTTCATCGCCGTCAGCATGTCCAGTGCCTCGACGCCGCGCACTTCGCCGATCACGATGCGGTCCGGGCGCATCCGCAGGCTGTTGCGCACCAACTCCCGCTGGCTCACCTCGCCGCGCCCCTCGATGTTCGAAGGCCGGGTTTCCAGGCGCACCACGTGGGGCTGTTGCAGTTGCAGCTCGGCCGAATCCTCGATGGTGACGATCCGCTCGTTGTGCGGAATGAAACTGGACAGGACATTGAGCATGGTGGTCTTGCCGCTGCCGGTACCACCGGAAATCAGCACGTTCAAGCGCCCACGCACTATCGCCTTGAGCAGCAGGGCAATGGCCGGGGTCAATGTACCCACCTGGATCAGGCTGTCGGTATTGAGCAGGTCCACCGCAAAACGCCGGATCGACATGCTCGGGCCGTCGATGGCCAGCGGCGGGATAATCGCGTTGACCCGCGAACCGTCCTTGAGCCGGGCGTCCACCAGCGGCGAGGACTCGTCGATACGCCGGCCCAGGCTGGAAACGATGCGGTCAATGATGTTCAGCAAATGCTGGTCATCGCGAAAGCGCACATCGGTGCGTTGCAACTTGCCGAAGCGCTCGACATACACTGAGTCATGCCGGTTGACCAAAATGTCGGACACACTGTGATCGGCCAGCAGCGGTTCCAGAGGACCCAGACCGAGCACCTCGTCGGTGATCTGCTTGATGATCAACTGGCGGCTGGAAGTACTCACCGGTGCCGAGTGTTCATCGAGCAGACGCTGGCAAATATCGCGAATCTGCCGCGCGGCCTCTGCCTGTTCAAGGGAGTCCAGCAAGGACAGGTCCATGACCTTGAGCAACTGTTGGTAGATCTTTTCTCGCCACTCGGCTTCCACCGGGGTGACCTGGCTTTTGGTTTCGTAAAGAACGTCCGGGATTGCATGCTCCCAAGCCATCAATTCGTCTGCCGGATCCGGCAGATCGTCACCCGGCTGGTTGGCCGGCGATGGGCCGGGTTTACCGGACTGTTTACGCAAGCGGTTACGAAAGTCGCTGATCATGGGTCACCCCCCGAAAAAACGGTTGAAGGCGCGTTTGAACACGCCTTTTTTTCCAGCCATCTGATTGCCGACCAGGTCATCGGCCACGTTGCGCAGGGCAGCGGTGATCGCCGCCTTCGGAGCATGCAGCTCCAACGGCACGCCAGTGTTCTGGCTCTGGCTGACCAGGTTGAAGTCGTTGGGTAATTTCGACAGGTTCGTGCAGCGCAGCGCCTCGCCGATATCCTTGAGGCTGACCGCTGCCGACTTGTCATAGCGGTTGACCACGATCTGCAATTGATCCCCACGCACACCCAGGTCTTCGCGAAGAATCCGCACCAGGGAGCTGGCATCGCGCAGATGGCTGACGCTCTGCTGCACCACCACGTACACCCGATCGACCTGTTCCAGTACGGAGCCGGTGAGGTGGTCGATTTGCCGTGGCAGATCGATCACTACCCAGTCATAACTGGCGCGGGCCAACTGCATCAGGGTGTCAAGTTGCTCAGGCTGGGCATCCTGCGGCAGACACAGCTCACCGGCCCGTCCACCCAGCACATGCAAAGTCGGGCTGAAGTGGCTGCAAAAACCCCGTAGCGCAACACTGTCCATGCCGTCGATCTGATGCAACACCTCAAGATGGCTGTGGGTTTGCGCCACATCCAGGTAATGCGTCACGCTTCCAAATTGCAGGTCCATGTCCAGCAACAGGGTACTGCCACCCTTCATGCTCAGCTGCTGAGCCAGGTTGCAAGCCAGCATGGTGCCGCCCGATCCGCCCTTGGCGCTGATCACGGCGAGCAATTTCCCCTCTGTCCCGCTGCCGGTCCGAACCTCCATAACCAGCCGATTCAAGGCGGCGACCAGTTCCGTCTCGGCGACGGGCTCGGGCAGCACGTCACGGGCGCCGGCCTGCATCGCCAGGCGCATGCCTTCCTGTTCACTCAGCAGTCCGCACACCAGCATCGGCGGACGCTCATGGGCCGGGCGCTGCAACAGTGCCGCCAGCTCCTCGCGCCACAGATGGCTGACGCGCAACAGCAACAGATCGGGCATCCGGTCCAGACCGTAGAGCGGGTCGACATGCCCGTTGCTCACCAGCCGAGTGCTCACCTCCAGGCTGGGCATGCGTTGGCAGACGCCTTGCAGGTCGCGCAACGACGTGGCATCACGGCTGCTGATCAGCAACCGTAGCCCGGCTTTGCCGGTCGAGGTAGAGGCTGGAGTTTCCTTGGTATTCAGCATGGCGTGATCTCCCCGGAATCGGAATGACGCCCGAGGCTTTCACGTGGCAACGTTGCCCTGAATGCAGGCAGCGTAAAGGGCACACCGAACCCGGGAATGAACAGATTGAAAACAAAATTTTGCAGGCTCAACCGGACATAGCGGATGGCACGAAAACCATTGACGCTGACCAGGTCAGCGGGGTTGGCCACTTGAGCACCATTGACGTCCAGATAGGTCAGCGTCAGGTGGGTGGTGGCCAGATTGCCGATCAGCTGGCTCGTACCTGCGTCAGTCGCGGCATTGAAGATCGCCCGCCGCAACACCACCGGATCGCTGATATTGCACACCGCCGCCAAGCGAGTACCACGGCGCACAGCTTCATCCAGCGCATTGACCGTGAAGTACAGGCGACCCATTTCCACTACGCCGAACAACAGTGTGAACACCAGCAGACCAACGATGGCGAACTCCACCGTATAGGTGCCGCGCATGTGTTTGCGATTCATCACAGTGCCCTCATCACGGTAGTGGCGACCAGCGGAATGCCCAGTGCAATCTGATTACCAAAAAAACCGGGAAGCGATCCGGCGCAATTGCCAGCGCCAATCACCGGGCAGAACGTGTAAGTGATGGTGACCCGCACATGGTCGGTGCCCACTGCGGCGACGACCACGTTGCCAGTCGTCAGCCCTGACAACACTGCGGTGCCGGTATTGGCCGGCACGCCATATACCGCAACATTTTTCGTCTGGGTCAGTAGCGTATTGCTCAGAGCGACCGCGCCAAGGGTCGAGTCCCAGGCCTGACTGGCGACGAAACGGTCGGCATCGCGGCTGGCCTGCAGCAGCACGTTGTACTGATAGAACATGCGACCGAACTCGCCGAAGCCCAGCATCAGCAACAGCAACACCGGCAGGACGAGGGTGAATTCCACCATGGCCAGGCCTTGCTGGCACTGCCGATGTTTAAATCCATAAAGTCTCATGACGCCCCCTACGAGTCAGTGCTCGGAGTACCGCTGCCGGTGAGATAGGTTTTGTACAACTGAATGATCTGCGGGCCGGAATCGGTTGACGGCGAGGGGCCGGCTACGTTGTCGCCTTCACACTCCTTCACGAACTGGCCGAAGATCTCAGCTTCCCCGCCGCCGCCATCCATGGGCTGCACCACGAAATAACAGCCAAAACCGAGGACGGGGATCGAGGTTGAACCACTATTTTTTCCTGCGCAGTTGCCCACCACGATTTTCAGCATCCGGCGCTCGAACACCCCATTGCTCTGACAGCCACTGCCCCCCGCCACACATGCGGCAACGCTCGCACGCCAGTCGTTGTAGTCCAGTATCGGGTTGCCGCCTGCCGTGAGATTGCCATTGCTCGAGGTAACGGTTTGCCCCTGGTACTTCGGGCCTGTACCGTCGTCAGTGATGGCGGGATTACTGGACGTGGTCACCAGGTCCGGCGGATAGGCCGAGGCACTGACCGGGCCGTTGTAGATGCCGAAGCGCGTATTCAGGCCTTGAGACGCAGGGCCGACCTTGTTGCCAGGTTCGGTCGTGACGTTGTCTCCCACATTGCGGCAGACCTTGCCGCCTCCGGCCATCTCCTCCCTGACAGCATTGCCGCCCGAGCCAAAATCGAGCAACTGAAAATTGCCTGGACCAATGGGCGACTTATTGCCGGAAGCCGTCTTCAATACATTTAAATCGCCAAACTGGAAGCCCCAGAACATACCGGCGCCCGGGTTGTATTGAGCCGGGTTACCACAGACCATCAAAGGCGCGAGATCGCAGGGGCTGGTAGGGCTGGGACCTGCGGTGGCGATCGCCGCCACCGCCTTGTTCCCCACGACGCCTATTGACTGGGCGAAGTTCCAGAAAAACTCCGTCAGGCCATAACTCGATACCGATACCCGAACGTACTTGGCATCCGTCGGCCCAGGATAAGAGAACGGGCCATAGACGCTGCTTGCCAGTTCCACCACTGCAAATGCACTGGCGTTGCCGCCTATCGCCGTGGCCAATTCGTTGTTGCCTGTGGCATTAGCATTCTGTATCAGCGTATTGAGCGCTGCGGTTTGCGTCGTACTGGCACCGGTGATGCCCCCCCCCACCTGACTCAGGGTTTTGGCGCCACTCAGGGCGGCGGCGTCCACCGCATTCTGCAGACGTGTTTTGTTCAGCATCATATGCCCGCCGTCCAGAGCCAACGCCGCCATCATGGCCATCGCCGCCAACGCGATCACCATCAATGCACTCACCGATCCTTCCTGGCGCCTTGGCGTCGAAGTGAACGGCCGCTGAATACGAAGATTCATCATCAAGCCCTCGATTGCCGATACTGATCCGGATCGGCTCCGCCAATAACGTGGTACCCAGGCAGCTGCGCAAAGTCAGCGAATGTTGACTACTTTGGCTTCAGTCCCGCGGATAACGGTGATACCCGCCCCCTCGCCGCTGCGCTGTACCACGCGCTTTGGCGCCGCGACGGTGGCCACGGCCATGGCCGGCGCAGCAGGTGCTGCTGGTGCAACGGTCGCAGTTTTCTTCTCGAGATTCAGTGGGTTACGCAGCGCCAGTTGCAACTTGCCTTCCGTCTGCGCCGTGACCAGAGCTTCAGCCTCTGCGGCCGTCATCTCCAGCGTCACTGCACGCACCACCACCGGTTGGGTTTTGTCGGTACCTGCAGTCTGGTCCACCGCCAACACCCGTAAATTCTCGAGGATGGTCTTGGACACAGCGTTATTGCCAGCATTCTCCGTGCGTTTGGTCGCCAATACATCGACCCGGTTTCCCGGCAACAGGAATCCACCCACGCCGACCACATCGTCCACACGTACCGATATGGCGCGTTTGTCAGGCGCAATCAAAGAAGCCAGGGTGCTCCCCCCCAGGTGCTCACTCAGACGCGCGCCTCGCACAATGTCGCCCCTGAGAATGTCGAACGTTGCGATCTTGCCCACGGCTTTTTCGCTGGCATCAAAGGCATCGTCCGGGATCGTATCCATGGGCATGCGTACGGTCGTGACCTGCTGGGCCTCGACCATCTGCCCGAATGGAATCTCCACCGTGGCGACCACCACGTTTCGAAGGTGGTCATCCGGGCTGGCATTGAGCCGCGCGCTCAGCCAGGAGTCGGCCATCCATGCAGCCCCAAGGCCCATGACCAGGGAAACGCCTATCAGGGTAAGCGTACGAGAGCTCATGTCAGTATCTCCGTATCAAAGAAAGTCGAGCTGGACGAAGTAGTTGTGCCAGGCCCATTCCAACTCTTTCGGTGACAGTGGTCCGGAACCGCCTATATAACGCTGGCGATCGAGTGCCATGTTCAGGAGATCGCGGGGATGGCAGGGCACCAGAGGCATGCCTTCACTTGCATAAAGCCTTTGCAGCACATAACGCACCAGCAGCGGGTCATAGGAAATGCCCAGACGCTCGCTTTCCTGTCGCCAGATCTTTTCGTACTGCTCGGGCTTCAGGTAACCGAACTGCAGCTTGTAGCCAATCCGGCGAAGGAAGGCCTCATCGGCCAGCTCCAGAGGATTGAGGTTGGTGGAAAACACCAGAATCAGATCGAATGGCAGCTCGCAATGCCGACCACCACCCAGGTTAAGGAAATCGCGTTTCTCTTCCATCGGAACGATCCAGCGATTGAACAGCTCGGCAGGTGCCATGCGCTGGCGCCCCATGTCGTCGATGATGAACAGGCCATTGCTGGCCTTGAGCTGCAAGGCGGCCTGGTACTGACGGGTGAAGGGGTCATAGCGAACGTCCAGTTGCTCCATGCTCAACTCACCGCCCGTGATGACGATCGGGCGTTTGCAGCACAGCAGTCGACGGTCGATCCCTTCGTTGAGCATCAGACTGTTCTGCTGAGCGTTGTCATCGAGCCGCTGATGCACCTGCGGGTCATAGATCTCGATCACCGCCTCGTTGATGACGATGGCATGGGGGATCCAGATGGCCTCGGCGAACAGACGGATCAGCCGACTGCTGACATAAGTCTTGCCGGTACCCGCGGGGCCATAAATCATGATTGCGCGCCCGGAGTTCATCGCCACACCCAGTTGATCGAGCATCTCCTCCGTGAGCACAACGCCAGCAAGGGCATGGCGCATATCGTTGGCGTTGATGCGACCATGGTGAATGGTCTGTAGCTTGATCAGGGAGCGGTAGGTACTCACCGGGAACGGTGCCGCACCGATATAGCCACTGCGCGACAGGGCATCACGGGCGGCACTGCGACCACGTTCGGTCAGGCCATAACGCAACATCTGCCCGCCGGTTTGACTCGCCTGGCCGAGCACTTCGACACGGCCATCCTTGCGCAGAAACGCCAGGACCTCTTCAAGTACCGCGCCGGTCAGCGCCAGGCGATCCACCAGCCGCGACATGTCCAGCACCCCGGCATCAAACAAATGCTTGCACACCAACTCACCGAGAAAACTGTCCGTCAGGCCAGTTTCGCGGACAGTGCAGGGCTGAGGAGCCAGGCGTTGCACCGCTCCCCGATCGCTGGGGTAGGCATCACTTTCGACGATGACGTGCATGACTAGCCTCCTGGGCTATGGGCCGATCTGCAGCCAATAGCCACTGGCCAGGGTTCCGAGCAAAATTGCAACGGAGTATGGGAAAGGCTTTCCAGCCACTTCATCTACCGCCGGAGCCAAGTAGGTTCGTGCCCTTAATATCAACCCGTAGCGCGCTAAGGTTTGCAGCAGCTGGCCACGAAAAAGGATGATCAAAAAACCGCACAAACCACCGGCCGCCAGACTGAAAAGCGCCGTCCACAACGCGTCAAGCGGTGTAAAAAAACATCCAACCATGGCCATCAACTTGACGTCCCCGGCGGCCATACCGCCTAGGGCGTACAAGGGTAGAAACACTGCAAAGCCGATCAGCATGGCCAGCGCAGCATTACCAAGCCCCTCAACTCCACTGGCGTAAGCCTGACTGGTCAAACCCAAAACAAGTCCTAAAAGAACCAGCAGGTTGGGGATGCGGTGGCGACGAAGGTCGCTCACCACCGCAATACCTAGCAGCCCTAACAGAACAATTGATGTAAACATCTGCTCAATAGGCATCGCTGCATCTCTCACTAGGAATAGACTTATACGCACGCCCCACCGGGGACCATACAAGTAGCTAGCCTACCGAGCTGGGTGGTAATGGCGGTGCCCAAGGTGGTAAAAGCAGTGACAACCGCCAGGGTTATTAGCCCACCCGCCACCGCGTATTCCACAATGGTCAGACCATCTTCGTCCTTGACGAACTTCACTAGCGAAGCCTTGATCGTTTGCATGATCATTTTGCCCACCTCACTTGAATGTTTTCTGCTGCATCTCTCACAGGGAATAGACTTACACGCACGCCCCACCGGGGACCATACAAGTAGCTAGCCTACCGAGCTGGGTGGTGATAGCGGTGCCCAAGGTGGTAAAAGCAGTGACAACCGCCAGGGTTATTAGTCCACCCGCCACCGCGTATTCCACAATGGTCAGACCATCTTCGTCTTTGACGAACTTCACTACCGATGCCTTGATTGTTTGCATGATCATTTTGCCCACCTCACTCGAATGTTGTTTTTTCTGAGGCAGTACTTTCTGCGCTGCCTGATGCAACACTAGTCAGGAGCAAGGCATAGGCGTTAGGAGGATTTTGCGCATCGCTAGGACTTTTTTGCGGGGTGGCCAACTACGCAGCTTTGGCCTTTACAGAAGTAACGGAGGGGGTAAACAAGGCATTGAAACGCAAAGGCATTTGCCATTGATTCACAAGCGACAGGCGGCTCGACCCGGTTTTTTCGAAGACACCCAAGCAAATAATCGCCCGGAGCTGCCTTCCAGATAACCCATAGAGCGAATAGAACTAAAAATCGTCTTTTCTATCAGGATTTAATCTGCAAATTGATGGCACATTGGTAATACTGGCAAAGAGAGTCACTAGAACCTCAAGAGTAGAGACATGACGTCCATTTTGACCAAAAGGCCATCGCTCCTGTGGTTCGATCTGACTCATGATCGGTCCACGAAAGAACTCGTCACGCAGTTCGAGGACGCCTGCGACTGCAAACTGGCAAAAAACTCCGTGCTGCCCGTCAGGGAACAGGCAGACATGATCTGCGTCCATTTCGATCGCCCCGACACTCCAGGTTTGAAGCTACTGCTGGAGATCAAACGCACCACCCCCAGCATCCCGATCACCATGTTCACCGTGCAGCACTCGGAGGAACTGGCTGTATGGGCCATGCGCTCCAGCGTCTGGGAATACATGGTGCTCCCGCTCTCGACCACCGAGAAGAAGCGTTACCTGACGGCGGTGGTGCAGCTCTGCGAGCTGCGCCGAAATGCCAACGGCCAGGGCAAGTCATCGCAAATCGACCACTCTCCGACCCTGCCGGACAGCATCCGGCGGACCTCAGGACACCAAAAACACCAGGCGCTGAGCAATGTCATGCTGTACATCGAACAGCACTTTCGAGACAGCATCGATCAGAGGGAGTTGGCGCAGCGTTGCGGCATGACAACATTTCGCTTCAGCCGCCTGTTCAAGGAAGCCAATGGGCTTGGTTTCACGGATTACATCCTGGACAAGCGCATGAACTTCGCCAAAGATCTGCTCGACAATAGCCAGATGCCGATTACCAGCATCGGCTATGAGGCCGGTTTCAAGGATCCTTCCTACTTCGCCCGTGCCTTCAAACAGTTCGCAAACTGCACACCCAGCGAATACCGCCTGGCACGCCAACTCAAAGCGGCCGCAGCTGCGCAACAGGTGCAGGATGAGAAAACCACTGAAGCGCTCGAAAGCCTGGTACAAAGCCTCAGCGGTTGATCCGGTTTTTTAAGCGCAAACAAAAACGCCGCTCAATGAGCGGCGTTTTCGTTAAATATGGAGCGGGAAACGAGACTCGAACTCGCGACCCCGACCTTGGCAAGGTCGTGCTCTACCAACTGAGCTATTCCCGCAAATGGCGTCCCCTAGGGGACTCGAACCCCTGTTACCGCCGTGAAAGGGCGGTGTCCTAGGCCACTAGACGAAGGGGACA
>NZ_JBYSYZ010000015.1:0-135834 GCF_058783925.1 Pseudomonas sp. FW305-70 | reverse complement strand
CTGGCGCGAAACCATGAGCACCCACTGGTTCCACGACCACATGCTCGATTTCACCGCGCAGAACGTCTACAAGGGCAACGCGGTGATGATGAACTATTACAGTGCCATGGACCGTGGCAACGAAGCGCTGGAAGACGGTGTCAACCTGCGCCTGCCCAGCGGTTCGGCGTTGCCCTGGGGCAACCGTGACTACGACGTCAACCTGGTGCTGGCCGACAAGGCCTGGGATGCCAATGGCCAGTTGTGGTTCAACCCGTTCAACACCGATGGTTTTCTCGGCGACCAACTCTTGGTCAACTGGCAGTACCAGCCGCGTCTGAAAGTGCGGGCACGCAGCTATCGCTTCCGCATCCTCAATGGCTCGGTGTCACGCTTCCTCAGGATCGCGCTGGTGCGTGAAATCGTCGGTACCGGTGGTGAATTCCCTGGCCCGACAGGTTCCGGCCTGTCTTACACCCGCGTGCCCTTCCACATGATCGCCAATGACGGCAACCTCATGGAGCACGCCGTACCGTTCGACGGCAGCATGGATCTGGACGCTGACGGCGATGTCCAGGACCACAACGCGATCCTGCCCGCCCAGGGCATCGCCGAACGTTACGACATCATCGTCAACTTCGCGAAAAACGGGATTAGCGTTGGCGACAAGCTGTACTTCGTCAACCTGATGGAGCACCAGAACGGCAAGGGGCCGGAACCTGTGCCGCTGAGCCTGGCCGATGTCCTGTCCGGCAGGTACAAGGCGGTGCTCAAGCTGGGCAGCAAAGGGCTGGAATGGGACGGCGGCGACCCGGTGGTGGGCAAGTTCCTGCAGATGGTGGTGCAGCCTTACGCTGGCCAGGACGTGAGCATGAACCCTGCCGACTACGAACCCGCCAAACCGGGCAAACCGGTGGGTAAGGTCATGATCCCGTTGACCCTTAACCGTGACGACCCGACGGTGCAAGCCAAGCTCAAGGCGGCGCGGCATCGCGAGTTCATCTTCGGTCGCTCCGACGGCACCGACGAAGAGCCCTGGACCATCAAGACCGACGGTGGTTTCGGCTACCAAATGGATCCTCGGATCATCAGCGCCGCTCCGCAATTGGCCACCGGTCCGACCTCTGCCGGGTTCTCCGGCGATGGCACCCTGGAAGTGTGGAAAATCAGGAACGGCGGCAACGGCTGGAGCCACCCGGTGCACGTGCATTTCGAAGAAGGCATCGTCCTGAGCCGCGACGGCAAGGCACCGCCGGAATGGGAAAAATGGGCACGCAAGGACGTCTATCGCATCGGCGAGGGCATCGACAGCTCGGTGGACGTGGACATTGCGATCCGCTTCCGTGAATTCGCCGGGACCTACATGGAGCACTGCCACAACACCCAGCACGAGGACACGTCCATGCTGATGCGTTGGGATGTCGAGCACCCCGGCCAGTTCCAGTTGATGCCAACGCCCCTGCCTGGCTGGGACGGCGTCACCTATGTCAACTCCGCCGCGCTGCCGACTTTCCGCACTGGCGATGAACGTGTCGAAGACCTCGACAACCAGAAACCTGTCGCCAACCCCGACAGCGCCATCAGCAACACCGGCCAACCGGTGACCATCAACGTGTTGGCCAATGACAGCGACCCTGACGGCAATGTGCCGCTCAAAGTGGTGGGCCTGGAGCAACCGGACTCCGGCAAGGGCACGGTCACCACCGATGGCGTGCGCGTGATCTACACACCACCGGCCACGGTCCCCGCGCCGTTCACCGCGACCTTTACCTATAAGGCCGCCGATGCCAAGGGCGCGGAGTCGGCACCGGCAACGGTGTCCGTGGCGGTCTCGGCAGCGGTCGTCGAGAACCTGATCGTCACCAGCGCCACCGTCACCGCCCGCAGTAACAGCCGCTGGTATTGGGTGCTGTCCGGCACCACCTCCCGTGGCACGGGCAATAGCATCACGGCGACGGCCACGACCACAACCGGCACGGTGAACCTCGGCGCCGCCACCCTGACGCCTACGGCTACAGGCGCGCGCTGGAATATAGCGGTGACGACCGTCGGCAGCGGCCCGTCGCCCAACCCGACAGCGACCATCAAGTCGGCCTTCGGCAAAACCGTGACGGTGCCAGTGCACTAGAGTGGATTGATCGGCGCCCGGTCCATGCCATGTGGACCGGGCGCTTTTTTTTGCGGATCGTGCGGTGGGACCGAGAGCCTTTGTATTGACTGTTACAACGCCTTCGCGAGCAAGCCCGCTCCCACAGGGGACCTGCGTCGAGCATAATTTCTGTGCTCCCTGAAGATCCCCTGTGGGAGCGGGCTTGCTCGCGAAGGCGGCCCCTCGGTCGATCAGAAAAACCTCTCCATTTCTCCCGTCAGCATGGTCACGTCAATGGCTGGAAAATTATCTATGGCAGCTCCAGTCACCGCTGCGGCGCCACCATCCGAAAGCGGATATTGATCACGTTGGACACCATACTGTCCGCCCACTCGCCCTCGCCTATCTTGAAGTCGTTACGCTTGAGCACCAGTTGGCCTTCGAAGATGCCGATGGAGCTCTCCGACCTCAGCTGCACCGGCACACTCACTTCCCGAGTGAGCCCGCGCAGGGACAGTTTGCCGGTAATGGTGTAACGGTTATTGCCGAGGGCCTTGACGGACGTCGATTCGAACGTCGCCACCGGATAAGTCGCGGTGTCGAACCACGCCGGTTTTTGCAGCTCGGTGTTGGCGTCGTCGCTGCCGGCATCGATGCTGCTCAGGTCGATGGTCAGTGCGGCATGGGCGGCGCCCGGGTTATCGGTGTCGAAGTCGAGATTGGCCTTGAACTTGCCGAAGGTGCCGTAGGTTCTCGACCCCATCTGCTGATAGGTGAAACTCAAGGTGCTGGCCTTGGCGTTGACCTCCTTGTATTCCACGGCTTCAGCGAACAGCACCGGGCCGAACACCAACGTGCCGGCCAGAGCGATGCAACGCGCGGATCGAAGGTTCATGGCACTCTCCGGGAGGACTCCCGTCTTGAGTTGACATGCCGCACACAAAGGCCGGCACCAGATGGACTAAAGCAAACAACCGGCGTTTATTCCACCTCACCCGTTGAATTGCGACCACCTGCCGATGACCGTCAGCGCTACCCGCACGCCTCGCGTTGCCACGCCCGCCGCAACAGCTCGATCACCTCGGCATCGCAAGTCTGGGAAAAGTCCATGTACCAATGGCCAATCGAAGTGAACCACTCCGGCATCAGCGGGCAGACCAGTTCATCCACCTCGCTGCGCAGCGCCTCCACCGTCTCGATCGGTGCCACTGGCACCGCCACCACGATGCGCGCAGGTTCCTGCACCCGCAGCGCCTGGATCGCCGCCCGCATCGAAGCGCCGGTGGCCAGGCCGTCGTCGATCAGGATCGCCACCTGATCCTTGAGTTGCACCGGCGGCCGCGTGCCACGGTAGACCTGCTCGCGGCGCAGCAACTCGCGGCTTTCCCGTTCGACCACGGCGTCGAATGCGGCCTTGGCAATCGGATGCACCCGCAGCGCCTCTTCATTACGAATCTGGATGCCACCGCTGGCAATCGCCCCCATGGCGTACTCCTGATGGGACGGCACGCCGAGCTTGCGCACCAGCATCAAGTCCAGGCGAACCTTCAGCGCCGTGGCCACCTCATAAGCCACCGGCACGCCGCCACGGGGCAAGGCCAGGACGATGACATCGGAACGATTGGCGTAAGGCAGCAGCGGCTCGATCAAACGCCGCCCGGCCGCTGGCCGGTCTTGCAGGATGGAATGGGACAAGGGGCTCATGTGAAAACCTCCCCAGGCGATTGCGCCTGCGAACTTCAGCCAAACCTGCCTTTTGTGGCAAGGGCTTTTGTGGCGAGGGAGCTTGCTCCCGCTGGGCTGCGCAGCAGCCCCAAAAACCGATAACGATGACCGAATTTTGTGAGTGCTACGCACTCAAGCGCGAGCAAGCTCGCTCGCCACAGGTTTCGGTGCAGAGCATTATCCGCTCTCTTCGTCCCGCCTACACCAACCGCTCAATCTTCTGATGCTGCCACACCAATTTGTAATACAGCGTCTGCAACACCAGCATCCCCAGATACGCCACCGGAAACGCCATCCACACCCCCTGCAGCCCGAACTTCGCATCCAGCAGATAGGCCGCCGGCAACTGAACCCCCACCACGCAGACAATGGAAATCGCCACCGGCACCATCACCGTGCCGCTGGCGCGCATGATGCCGCCGATGATCGCCTGGAAGCCGAACACCAACAGGCTCCAGAGCATGATGTGCAACAGGTGCTGGGCCATGCTCCGCGTCGCTTCTTCCGTGAGGAACGAGGCCAGCAGCCAATGCGACAGCAAGTACCCGAGCACCACCAGACCACCGGTCAGGCACACGTTGATCATCAACCCCGTGCGCAGAATCGGCCCCATGCGCTCGATGCGCCCGGCCCCAATCGCCTGCGCCCCGAGGATCGACGCGGTAATCGCAATCGACAACGCCGGGAACTGCACGTAATTGACGATCTGCGTCACCGCGCCATAGGCCGCCGTCGCCTGGGAACCGTGCTGGTTCACCAGCGCCAGAATCACCAGCTCCGACAGCGACAACACCACCATCTGCAACCCGGTGGGCAAACCGATGCGCAGCACCTTGCCGAGAATCGCCATGTCCAGCTTCATCGCCGCAAAAAACTCACGGTCCGGCGCCAGCGGATGGCCCTTGCCAATCAGCCGCCACGCCAGCAACCCCATCGCCACCAGGTTACCCACCAACCCGGCAAACGCCGCACTCTGAATCCCCATCGGTGCAAAACCCAACCACCCGCGAATCAACGCCGGCGTCAGCGCCAACCCGACCATGGTCGACACCACCAGCGCCAACAACGGCGACAAGGTATCGCTCACCCCGCGCAGCAACTGCGTGAACAGCACAAACACCAACAGCGACGGCATGATCCACAACATCACATGGGCATACGCCACCGCATCGTCCAGCACATCCGCCGGCGTCCCCAACCCGACCAACGCCGACCGCGCAAACACACTGCCCACCACCGCCGCCGTCAACCCGATCAACACCCCCAACAACAAGGTTGCCCCGGCAATCGCCTTCACCAGATGCGTCTCCCGCGCCCCCCACGCCTGCCCGATCAACACCCCCGCGCCAGCGCCGAGGCCGATCACCAGGGCGATGAAGAAAAACACGATGGGGAACATCCCCGAGACCGCCGCCAACGCCTGGGTGCCGAGCATCTGGCCGATGTAGATGCTGTTGACCGTGCCGGACATGGATTGCAGGAAGTTCGACAGCACCATCGGGGCGAGGAAAAACAGGTAGGTTTTCCAGAGGGGGCGTTGGGGGTTGGGGGTTTGCATGGGCGAAGATCCATCTCGACGGCGGGAGCGATGATTAAGGATAGCGTGGGTGGCTGAAACCAAGGGGCGATGACCATCTCAGGTCTGTGTCTGGATTTCCAGCGAACTGAGGTGAAAGGTCTGAAGTTTCATCCTCAAAGGTCCTACACAAAGCTCGGAATGCCTCACCTTCCCGCGCTGATCTCGTGCGGCTTATAGTCGGCGCCGTCGCCCTAATGGCGATTCGGGTTTGGCGACCTGACCTCAGAGAATGCGAAGGCTATCCGCTTTATTGCAGGTATCATCGCACCCGCAAAGCCGCTGTTATGGCGGCTGTGCGCGGGAGACCTTCGGGTCTGCCGGTTTTCTCTGTGCCGGTTCGCCAACCTGCGCACAGCTGCCACCCATTCGTTTGGCGACGACTGAGTGACGGCCTTGAGCCAATCAAACAGAGATCTTCACAATGAATCGATACATGCCTTTAACCGGAATCGACCTGGTTCCGGCCTCCCTGCTCATCGACACCCAAGCCCCACTCGACGTCCTGCAAGCCATGGCCGATTACCGGATTCGAACGGTTACGCAGGTGCTGGAAAACATCGCCTACCGAGCCGAAATTGGTTGCGACACGGTGGTGCTGGCGGACTTTTCCAAGCTGCTGGTCATTCCATTGCGCGATGGTTGTGACTTGATGAATGTGATTGGTCGGCGGTTGCGGGCGCAGGCTGCGGAGTGAATGAAAACGGGCGCAGAAGGCGCCCGTTTTTTGTCCGACAGGAAAAGTGGCTTGATGGACGATGCTAGCCTTTGCCCCCGCTAACACTGCCGCTGCCACTTCCACTTCCACTTCCACTTCCACTTCCACTGCCGCTGCCACTGCCACTGCCACTGCCACTGTTATCCTCCTGGTCATTGTTGACCTGTGGCCCGACGCCATCCCCCGTACGGAATGTCGGTAACGCCACCGAGGCCACGAATTTCACGCCGTCCCAGCTGGGCAATGGTGTGGGCATCAACTGGAACTGGCCAGGGTGCTCAGAGTCCCAGCGCAGCAGCATCGCCGTGTCCTCATGCTGCGTATTGTGGCAGTGCTCCATGTAGGTACCGGCAAACTCACGGATGCGTAAGGCCATTTCGACATTGTCGAGGCTCTCCGGATGGGAGCCTACATTGTAGATGTCCTTGCGCGCGCCTTTTTCCCATTCTGGTGGTGGTTTGCCTCCTCGGGTGAGAATGATCCCTTCCTCGAAATGCACATGCACCGGGTGACTCCAGCCATTGCCGCCGTTCTGGATCTTCCAGACTTCCAGCGTGCCCTCCCCCTTGAACCCCGCCGGTGTCGGGCCAGTGGCCAGTTGTGGCGCGGCTGAAATCCGCCGCGGGTCCATGTTGAAGCCTTCGCCGCCATCGGTCTTGATCGTCCAGGGCTTGAAATCCGTGCCGTCGGAGCGGCCAAAGATAAAGGTGCGGTGCCGCGCCCGGGCAAGCCGGGCGATATCGGCAGGGTCGTCACGGTGCAAGGGCAAAGGGATCATGAACCTGCCCTCGGGCTTGCCAGGCTTGGCGGGCTCGAAGTCGACCGGGTTCATGCTGACGTCCTGGCCGGTGTAAGGCCGCACGTTCAGTTGCATGAACAGGCCCACGCCCGGGTCACCGTTGATCCACTGTGGCCCGTGGCTGGTTTGCCTGACAACGGGCAGGTACTTCCCGGACAGCACTTCCGCCAATGGGATGTCACGTTCGGGACGCTTGCCGTTTTCATGCTCCTCGATGTTGACGAAGAATATCTTGTCGCCCGGCTTGACGCCGTTTTTCGCGAAGTCGATGACGATGTCATAGCGTTCGGAAATGCCTTGTATCGGCAGAATGGCATTGTGGTCCTGTCTGTCGCCGTCGCCATCGAGGTCCAGGCTGCCATCGAACGGAACCGCGTGTTCCATGATATTGCCGTCGTTGGCAATCATGTGGAACGGCACCCGGTTATAGGAAACCCCGGAGTTTCTCGGGCCAGGAAACTCGCCACCATTACCATTGACCTGACGCACCACCGCCAGCTTGAAGTAGCGAGAAACCGATCCGTTGAGAATGCGGAAACGGTAGCGGCGGGCACGTACGTCCAGGAAGGGCTTGTACTCCCAGTTGGTCAGCACCTGGTCACCGAGAAAACCATCGGTGTTGAAGGGGTTGAACCACAACTGGCCGGTCTGGTCCCAGGCCTTGTCGGCGATCGTCAAGTTGACGTCATAGTCGCGGTTCCCCCACCCCAGGCCCGAACCGCTGGGCAAGCGCAGGTTGACCCCGTCTTCGACCGACTCGTTGCCACGATCCACGGCGCTGTAGTAGTTCATCATCGTCGCATTGCCCTTGTAGACGTTCTGCGCGGTGAAATCGAGCATGTGGTCGTGGAACCAGTGGCTGCTCATGGTTTCGCGCCAGTCGCCACGGATCTTGATGGTGCCGTGGTCGCAGGTCTTGAAGCCGGGGGTGGCGTCGTTGACGAAAAGCTTTTCACCGGGATCGCACGGGAACGCCGCACGCGGATCCTGAGCGCTGGTATTAATGCTGTCGTAACCGGCCAACTGGATCGGCCAGCGATAGTCGTAGTACTGGCCCGGGAAGAAGAACGCGTTGGCAAAACCGTCGCTTTCCGCGGGCGAGTGGCCGTTATGCTCATGGGTGCTGATGGTGTGCAGGCCAAAGCCCCGGTTGGCCGACGGGTCAATCGGCAAGGCATCGTAATGCCGCATCAGCATCGCCTGGCCATAGCGTACTTGAAGCAGTTTGGGCGGGAAGGTGCCGTCGAATGTCCACAACGCATTATGGTCCTGGACAGGGAAGTTGGGGTGAAACTGCACCTGAATGCCCTTGGTTGTGCCCTCGTTGGCCGGGTTGCCGTTGGTGTTGTGATAGAGCCCGCCTGGCGCGAATTCCCCCACGGCGTAGTTATGCCGCTGCATATGATCACGCAAGCCGCTGTTGACGTGCGCGCCGGCTTGCACCGTCTTGAAGGCGTCGCGCGGGAAAAACTCATTGAAACGCTGGTGCGACCAGCCTTTTCCCGGTGGCCGGCCTTCTGCGGGCGAATCGACCCGGCGATTGAGGAAAAGCTCGATCTGCGCCCTCCAGGGGTTGCGGTCCAGCACATTGGAGAACTCTGTCGGGAAGGGCGTCAATGCCGGCTGCCTGAGAAAGGCATCCAGCGCAGCCGGCGACGGGCCGCTACGCGCCACCTTCAAGGGATCTTGCGCCGGTGCGGGGCCCAGCGTCGGAACCGGAAACGGAACGGGTGATGGCGGGTCGGCCGCGTTCAGTTTGTTCGAGCCGAACTCCTCGAAAAGCTCCAGCTTCTGTGTGAACGGTTGAACCCCGAACACCGGGCTGGCATTACCGTTAGTGGGGATATTGAAGCTCGGTTGCAGATTGGGCGGCAGCACATTGTCGACCAAGGGGGTCTTGCGGTTACCGACCACCCCATTGGGTAAGTCGAAGGCGCCGACGTTGGCGGGAGGCAGCTTGAGCAAGTCTCGCAATGCGGCATCGGGGTCGGCGGGCGGATTGGTGAACGCCGATGGGTCGGTAGGAGGCGGTGGATCGGTGTTGTCGAGGGGGGCTGCATGGGTCTGGGACAGGCCCAGCCCGAACATGATCGCGGCAGCAGAGATACTCAGCGCCAGCCTGGTTTTGGACAATGCACCAGGTTTGAACCTTCCGGTATCTAGTTTCATCGCAAACACCTCTGACGGGTTCCCAGGAGCCGCATGGCAATACGTGGGCAACGAGCCACTGCTCCTGGCCCGGCTGGCGAAATGTCAGATGTCGCGCCGGGATGAGAACGATGCAAATCTCTCGCCAAAAGTGACAGGGTGAGGCTAATGGATCTACGCCATGCCCGCCTGTCCGCCGGCTTCAAGCAGGCGTATGAGAAGCCAGGATACAAGCCCCGATGACGGGGAATATCCCCCAATACAGGGTGTGATTGTGCGGGGTGTTCGGGCCAGGAAAAATCGCCACTTTCTGAATGTATCGAGCGGTTGAATCCACAGCCGATCGCTGCTCGTGACGAGTGACTGCATAAGCCGATATCGGCGTCGCCAAAGGCTTCAGCGCGCCCCTGCATGCGAGCCACTACCCCGCCAATTCAGCATTCCTTGCCTCTAAATCTGACATTGTTCGCCCCTGCCCCTCCAACCCGCCCAAGAATGATGGCAAACGGCTACACTCACCACGTTTTATCAACACCTCGACCATGGCGGCAACCGATTTGCCTCGATGGTTAAAGCGATAAAAGGCTTGTCTTCCGGTATCAGTCCAACCCCAGCTTCTTCCCGGTTCGATTACATGGAGTCAGCGTACATGCCCTTCCCCCCTCGTTTCCTCGACCACTACCGCAAAGCCGACCGCATCATGCTGGGCCTGATCTGGTTGATGTTCGCCTTCGCGGTGGGCCTGGCGTTCTGGCACGACACCTTCAAGCAGGCGCTGTTGGTGGGTGGCGGTACCAGTGTGTTGTTGACGCTGGTGTATCGCGCCATCGGCGGTTCTCGGTTGATGCGCTGTTTGCTCGGCACAGGCTTGATGGTGATGGCGGCGTTGCACATCAATCAGGCCGAGGGGGTCATTGAGTCGCACTTCGGGATTTTTGCGTTGTTGGCGGTGCTCACGTTTTATCGGGACTGGCTGCCGATTCTGGTGGCGGCGGTGACGATTGCGCTGCATCACGTGGTGTTTCATGTGTTGCAGCATCAGGGGTTTCCAGTGTTCGTGATGGCGCATCACGGTGGCTGGGCGATGGTGTTCGTTCACGCCTTTTATGTGCTGATGGAGACGGTCGCGCTGCTCTATCTGGCGATGCACAGCCAGGCCGATGCGGTGGAGAGCCAGGACATGCTGGACAAGATGCTCGCCGCTGCTTCACAGCTGACAACCGATCCCGGTCAGGGTGACAAGGCGCGGGTGCATGTGTCGCTGGCGCAACGGTTCGATCAGTTCCTGATGCAAATCACCGCGCTGGTGGACGGGGTGGTGCGTGACTCCAACGGCTTGGGTCAGTTGGGCCAGGAGTTGGCCAAGGCCAGCAACACGCTGGAGAAAGGCGCCAAACATCAGTTGACGGAAATCGCGCAGATGACCGGGTCGATGCAGCGCATGGGCGATGCGATGGAGCACATCGTGGTGCAGGTCGAGCATGCCGTTGCACATGCCGGCCAGGCCAGTGTGCAGATCACCCGCGGGCAGGAAAGCGTGAACCGTGCCCGGCAGGAAATCACCCAGCTGGCTTCGCGCCTGGACGGCACCAACCAGACCGTGCAGGTGCTGGCCGGGCAGGCGCAGCAGATCGGTACGGTGCTGGAGGTGATCAGCAGCATTGCCGAGCAGACCAATTTGCTGGCGCTCAACGCGGCGATTGAAGCGGCGCGTGCCGGCGAGCAAGGTCGCGGCTTTGCGGTGGTGGCCGATGAAGTGCGCAGCCTGGCGCAGCGCACGGCGGTGTCCACCAAGGAAATCAGGACCATTATCGAGGCCTTGCAGCAAGGCAGCCGCAAAGCCGTGGAGGCCATGCAGGACAGTCGCGAAGGTGTGGAGCGCTGCGTCGAGGACAGTCAGTTGGCGGCGGCAATGTTGCAGGCGGTCGGCAGCGACATCTCGCAGATCGATGAGCTCAACGGGCGAATTTTCACGACGACCCGCGAACAATCCACGGCGAGTGTCGAGATTGTCGGGCGCTTGCAGTCGGTGCAGAGCATCGCGCAGAACACGGCGGATGATGTGCAGACGCTGGCGTCGAGCAGTCGGCGCTTGCCGCCTATTGCGACTCGGCTGGATGCGTTGGGGCGCACGTTTCATCAGTGATGGAGCCGTGGCGCCAGAGTTTTCTTATAAAAAATTGTGAAAAAAAATGTGAAGACATATTAATTAAAAAATTTCAAAAACCCACACAAACCCCAACAAAATAAGGCTTGTTAAACGATCTACCATGTGAAATAAAATGTGAAGATAACTCCGACGAAACGAACTACCATGTCCTTAATCACATCGAAATCCTGGCTGGATCCGGTTCTCCCGGAGTCACTGCCCCCATCGATCATTGATCTTGCCGATGCGTTGCCCAGAAAAACCCAGTTTCTAGCCGGGCGACTACCGCCTGAAACCGCCGCACGACTCGGCCGTCTCCTGCAAATCACCAATACGTACTACTCGAACCTGATCGAAGGGCAATACACCGAGCCTGCCGATATGCAGAAAGCACAAACGGCGCCGGTCAAAGATCGCAAGCGGCTCAAAAGCCTGGCGGTTGAACAAATGGCGGTGCAAGCCTTGTTTGAGCGGACGTTGCGCCAGCGAGGCCCCTTTACCTGGGGCGACATGTTCGCACCCGAGTTCGTGAGCGCTGCGCATAACCGGCTTTTTCGCGGCGCCAGTGACGCAGAACGTACGCTGTCAGATGGCTCAATCATGCAGCCCGGTATTTTTCGGTCGGTCACGGGTCAAAACGTGGTCGTCGGCAATCATGATGCGCCGCACGCTTCAGTTGTCGAGGCGATGCTGCGACACCTGCAGTCAGGGTTTGGCCGGCAGACGGACCCTCGCCGCCAGCTGATTTCTTCGCTTGCCTACCACCATCGGCTCGCCTGGGTTCACCCCTTTACCGACGGGAATGGTCGGGTTGCGCGCCTGATCACTCATTTGCAGTTGGTACATCTGGGGCTGGAGCCAACCCTCTGGTCACTGTCACGCGGCCTTGCTCGACGGCATCAGGATTACTACAGCGCCCTGACCATGGCCGACCGCGCACGAGAGGGTGATTTGGACGGACGGGGTCAATTGTCTCAGCGACGTTATTTCGAATTCATTGAGTTCATGCTGCAGGTTTGTCACGACCAGGTCGACTACATGATTGCCGCAGTGGACCCATCCCGACTGCGTGAACGTGTAATACGTGCGTTTCGCTACAACGAGAGACTTCTACAGCAAGGTATCCGTCCGGAAAGTGCACCTGCGATTATCGCGCTAATCACCCAGGGCAGCTTGCCGCGCAATGAAATCAAGACGTTCACCGGCCTGACACCGCGCCCGGCAATCGACGAGTTATCCAGGCTTGTAAAAGTCGGCCTGGTAGAAAGCCGAACACCGAAATCCAGAATCGTGACCCCCGGCCTGCCCGCCTGGTTTGCCCAGGATGTCTTTCCAGACTTGCATCGACGTTTTCAGTAGCAAATAGCCTCAGCAAGATAGCGGTACTGATGCATTGGCACGCCAAGCCCACCTATCGCATAAATATTGCTCTACAGACTCATTAAATCTACATTTGAATCTATAGATGCAAGACAAGGACACGAACATGGCCGTCCCCGCCCAAGCCCAATCCTTCAGCAAAAACCAATGCGTCACCGGCCTTCGCGCCGCGGTGAGCATTCTGGAAAAGTGGCAGGCCAGCAGCGACCAGGCCTGTCGCATCCTGCGTATTTCCCGCAGCACCTACACCCGCGCCCGGCAGCGCGATGTGGAATGGGCGGTGGCACTGGATGCAGACCAGATGCAGCGCATCAGCTTCGTGCTGAACATTCACGCCACGCTGCGCCTGGTGTTCGACAACCCGGACAACGTGTACGGCTTTGCCTCGATGGCCAATGACAATGAGTTTTTCAATGGCCGCAGCCCGTTGGAGATCATGGCCCAGGGCGACATGATTGCGCTGTATGAAACCTTCCGCCGCATCGACATGTTGCGGGGTGCGCAATGGTGATGGCGAGTGAGCTGGCGGTGTTTGCCGGTCAGTCGTTGCAGGCTTATCGCCTGGTCAATTCGAAGTTTCCGCCCATTGCGTTGTTTGATGACGTGGCGGACGCGGATGAGTTTGAGGTGCTGTTCGAGATTCAGGCGTTGACCAATCCGCGGTTGAAGAATGAAGTGGGTCAGCTTGAGTTGATCACGCGCAGCGAGATCCCGTTCGGGATTGCCGGTTGCTCTTACGCCATCGCGCCGTTTACCCATGTGAATCCGGCGGGGTCGCGCTTCAGTGACGGCAGTTTCGGGGTGTTGTACCTGGCGGATTCGATGGAAGCGGCGCTGGCCGAAGTGCGGCATCACCAGGCTCTATATTGGTCGAAGGTGCCGAGCCTGAACTATGAGCGGTTTGTGTTTCGCGGGTTGGCCTGTGCCTTTGGCGATGGCGGCATGAAGGACGCCACCGCCCTGCCGTTGGCCGATCCGGTGTATGCGTCGGACGATTACAGCCATTCCCGCGTGCTGGGGCGGGCGGTGCGGGACGCCGGTTGTCCCGGTTTGCGTTATCACTCGGTGCGCATGCCGGGCAGTCATTGCTGGGCGTTGATGACGCCGAGGCCCGTGTCCTCGATCATTCAAGCGGCGCATTACGAGATGGTGTGGAACGGGCAGATCACCAGTGTCAGCCAGATCAGCGAGGCTTGATCGCCTGGCGATGACCCTGTGGCGAGGGAGCTTGCTCCCGCTGGGCTGCGCAGCAGCCCTTTTTTTTGGGGCCGCTTCGCGACCCAGCGGGAGCAAGCTCCCTCGCCACAAAAAGAGGTGTTTATACAAGCGGTGTTCGATCCATTGACCGCATCGATAGTCACCATCAATTCAATGAAGTTCTCTTAAAAAATCCCCGGCGTAACATCTGCTCCATACCCACCCATCAGCACCCCGGAGCACACCATCATGAAACGCCAAACCCTCCTCAGCATCGCTTTCTCGGTTTTCGCAGTTAACGCTTTTGCCGCAACGTCTGCTCAACCTGTGGTCGCTGAAGGCGGCTCGGATCGTCTGATTGAAAGCCGTGTGGCTGAAGGTGGTTCTGATCGCCTGATCGAGAATCGTGTGGCCGAAGGTGGTTCGGATCGCCTGCTGGAAAAACGTGTTGCCGAAGGCGGCTCTGACAAGCTCCTGCAAAACCGCGTCGCTGAAGGTGGCTCCGACAAACTGCTGCAAAACCGCGTCGCTGAAGGTGGCTCCGACAAACTGCTGCAAAACCGCGTTGCCGAAGGCGGTTCCGACAAACTGCTGCAAAACCGCGTTGCCGAAGGTGGCTCCGACCGTCTGATCGAAAGCCGCGCTGTCTGAATGCAGGGCTTTACCGCAGGACTCAACGATAAGCCCGGCCTCAACCGCCGGGCTTTTTCGTGCAGGTGATCAATTCGTCCGTTGTTCCTGCGCTTTCGCATAGCGCGCCAGGCCAATCTTGATGCCGACCAGGATGGGGGCGGCAAAGACGAACAGCAGGGCCACGGCGAAGAACGCCGTGTCGAAGGCAATCACCGTGGCCTGACCTGACACCGCCTTGCCCAGCAGGCTGGTGGCCGCCCGGCCGGCGGTCACCTGGTCCATGCCCTTCCCCGCCAGCATCGCGGTGGTGGTCGTCAGCCGCTCGATGAGCGCGTGCCCACCCGCAGTGACGTGGGTGCCCAGGACCACGCCGTTGGTGACTGCGTGATGGTCGATCAGGGTCTGCAACCCGGCGACGCCCATCAGGCCACCCAGCTGGCGCCCTGTGTTGAACAGGCCGATGCCGCTGGCCAGGTTGCGGCTGTTGAGGTGGGTGAAGGCGATCAGTGTGATCGACAGAAACAGGAAGCCCAGGCCCAGGCCGCGCAGCAGGATGGCCACCATCATGTCATCGCTGCCGCTTTCGCTGGTGGAGCCGGACAGCATCCACATCGCCGCCATGATCAGCAGGATGCCCAAGGGCACGGTCGCCACCGGCGGCACGCGGCGGACCTGGAACAACCAGGCGGCGATGAGCAGCGAACCGACAAAAAAACCGCCGCTGGGCAATAGAAGCAGCCCGGCATCGGTCGGTGTGAAAGCGAGTACCGACAGGGCGAACGCCGGGATCAGGTAGGCGCTGCCGAACAGCGCGGCACCGGCGACGAAACTGACGATAATGGCAAAGGTGAAATCGCTCGATTTGAACAGGCTGAAGTCAAGCAGCCCCTGGCCGTCGGCCAGGACCTGTTGGCCGAGAAAGCCCAGCAGCGCGGCGGCACCGAGCACCGTCAGTACCAGGATGCGCGGTTCCTCGAACCAGTCCCAGCGGCTGCCCTGGCTGAGCACGTAGGTGAAACAGAACAGAGCCGCAGCGAGCAACGAGAACCCGAGCCAGTCAAACGAAGGTTGCCGGACCCTGGCGGGCACGGGGTGGTCGGCGATGAGCAAGAGGCCGGTCGCTGCCAATGCCAGCGGCACCACGCTGAAGAAAATCCAGGTCCAGGACTGGCTGTCGATCAACCACCCTTGCAGGGCCGGTGCGAGGGTCGCGGACGCAACCACGGCCGCCATGGCGAACAGGGCTTGCAGGATCGGCTGAAGGGCCCGCGGATAACCGCGAAAGATGATCGCCTGGCCCGCCACCAGCAAAGCGCCGCCAGCGAAGCCTTGCAGGATGCGCAATGCGATCAGCAGCTCCAGCCAGGCGCTGACGGCAGCCACGCAGCACGCCAGGCCCATGACCAGGGTGGCGCCGATGAGCACGTTTCGTGGAGAAAACCGCTGCATCAGCCAGGGGGCGAGCATGAACCCGATCAGCTTGAGGGCGATGTAGCCGACATCCAGCCAGGCGAACTCGTCAGGTGTGGCATAAATGTCGCCGATGATGTCGCCGCGTCCGAGGGCGAGCACGGTGCTGGCGATCGCCTCGGTCAACGCGGCCAGGACGATGCCCGCGATGAGCAGCACGCCGGTCGTCGGCCTGGCGCGACTCATGAGCCGGCCCCTTGCGCAACCTCTACCCGCGCGGACAGCCCCGGCACGATGCGCCCCGGCAGCGGATTGTCAGCCAGGCGGATCTTCACCGGAACGCGCTGTACGACACGTACGAAGTTCCCGGTGGCATTGTCGGGCGGCAGCAGGCTGAACGCCGAGCCACTGCCCGGTGCAAAACTGTCGACCACCCCAGCCAGTGCCGCATCGGGGTAGCCATCGACCGTGACGCGCACGGGCTGACCGGGGCGAATCTGTTCGAGCTGGGTTTCCTTGAAATTGGCCACGACCCACACATCGTTGACCGGCACGATATCGAGCAGGGCGACACCCGGCGTGACGAACCGGCCGAGGCGAACCTGACGATTGCCGACCACGCCATCCACCGGCGCATGCACCACGGTGTGATCGAGATCGATCCGGGCGAGATCACGGGCTGCCTCAGCCTGGGCCACCGCTGCCACGGCCGCCTCTCTTTGCGCGACAAACACACTGATGCGTTGCTGTTGGGCCTCGACCGTTGCCGAAGCGGCCGATACCGACGCCACGGCTCTGGATTGTGCCGTGCCGGTTTCATCGACCAGTGCCTGGCTCACGGCATTGCTGACGATCAGTTTGCGGCTGCGGTCGTGGGTCTTGGCCGCCAGGCTCATGTCGGCGGTGGCCGAGCGTCTTTGTGCTTCGGCCTGCCGGATCAGCGCATGCTGAAGCCGGATCTGCGCGTCGACATGGGTCAGGTTCGCCCGGGCGGCGCTGACATTGGCCTCGGCTTGCGCAAGTTTGGCGCGATAGTCGCGGTCATCGATACGAAACAGCACATCACCCGCGCGCACAGTCTGGTTGTCCTCGACCTCGAGCGCCGTGACATAGCCGGCGACCTTGGCGGCCAGCGAGGTGACGTCGCCGCGGACATAGGCGTTGTCGGTCGAGGTCACGCCACGGGTAAACGCCATGGCGCCCCAAACCGCCACGACCATCACGGCAGCGACACACAGCAACAGGCCGATGGTCTTGCGCGGGCTGCGCCGCACCACGACCACCGGCGTTGCGGTGGCAATGGCGGCCTTGTCCTGGAGCGAGTTCATTTTTTCATATCCTGTTCAATGCCAAGAGCCAGGCAGCCACGGGGCGGCAGGGTCTGCCGCCCGGCTGTCGAGCCTTCATGAGCGGGTTGATCGGCTCACTGCTTGATCGGGGTGACGAGCACCTTTTCCTCGGTGTCGAGGACGAACACCGCCAACAGGCGTGCCGGTTGGGTGTCACTGGCGTTGGCGCTGACCAGGTGCACGGAACCCGGCTCCTCTACGAAGTTTTCGCCGACCTTGTAGATATGTTCCGGCTGGCCTTTGACGTGGATGCGAAACGAACCTTCCAGCACCGTTGCATAGATGAAGGCCGTTTTCGGATGGGTGTGGGCCGGTGATGCGGCACCCGGCCCATACTCGACGACTACGCCCCTCATGCTCTTGCCGGGGATATTGGGAATGGGACGGTCGAACACCACCGTCACCTTGCCGGGGGGCGGCTCGGCGGCCGAGGCGGCGCTGATAGAGAGCGCTGCGAACACAGCGGCCATTAGCAATCGGGTAACCATGGGATGTCTCCTGGATGCATAGGGAAATGAGAGGTGAGATCCGTTACTGCGCTGTCGCCCGGGCCAGCCAGTCGTCGAAGCGAATCGCCCCCAGGCGTGCGTTCTTGCCGGTGACCAGCGATTGATCGTCGAGCACGGCGCCGAAGTAACGGGCATGTACATCTGGCACGACCTTGCGGTTGTCCTGGGTCGCCCGCAGATAGCGCCTGGCCAGTTCGTCGATCGGCATGGTTTCCGGGCCGCCCACTTCAACCGTGCCATTGAGCGGTGCTGCCAGCACGACATCGGCCAGCGCCGCTACCACGTCGTCGGACGCAATCGGCTGGATCAGCGCCGGCGACGCATGAATCTCATCGCCAACGGTGAACGACTGGACAATGCCGCCGGCAAACTCGGAGAACTGCGTGGCACGCACAATGCTGTAGGGAATGCTGGACGCCTTGATAAGGGCCTCCTGCGCGACCTTGGCCCGGAAATAACCGGTATCGGGAAGCCGTTCGCTGCCGACAATCGACAGGGCCACGTGATGACGAACCCCGGCAGCGGCTTCGGCGGCCAGCAGGTTACGGCTCGATGTTTCAAAGAAATCGAGAACGGCCTGGTCCTCCCACGACGGTGCGTTCGCCACGTCGACCACCACGTCAGCACCATCCATCGCTTCGGCCAGGCCTTCGCGGGTGATGCTGTTCACGCCCGAGCTGGGGCTGGCGGCGAGCGCATCATGGCCGCGTTCGCGAAGGGTGTTCACAAGTTTCGATCCGATGAGGCCCGAGCCTCCGATGACGACGATCTTCATGACTGTTCTCCACTTGTCGACGGCAACCATTGCGTCGGTGTAGAGAGATTGCCTGCACGGGCAGGGCAAGTCCTTGCGCCGGGCTTGGGTTTGCCTTGGCGAGCGCTTGGATTTTTGTCCAAGGCCACTGATGGTCGTCCAGCCCCCTTGCCGCTGACGGTGCAGCGGCTGTCGAGCTGCCGTATCATCCTTTTCAGTCACAACCAGCTGCCTGGGGATGCCCGTCTTGCCATTCAGTTTTGAAGATTACGTACTCGATCAGGAACGCCGGGAGCTGACCCTGCGCGGGCAAGTCGTGGCCGTCGGACCGCAGGTTTTCGACCTGTTGCTGCTGTTCGTCAACAATCCCGACCGCGTCGTCAGCAAGGACGAATTGCTCAAGGCGGTGTGGGGCGACCGGATCGTTTCGGAATCGACGATCACCAGCCACATCAATGCCGTGCGCAAGGCCATCGGCGATACCGGTGAGGAGCAGCGCCTGGTACGCACCGTCGCCCGCAAAGGCTACCGCTTCGTTGGCCAGATCAACGGCGACTTGACCGGGCAAGCGCGACAGCCCGAAGTCGATGAACGCCCGACCGCCGTCCCGAAGCCAATCCCCTCCCCTGCGCTGGTCCTGCCGGAAAAGCCCTCGATCACCGTCCTGCCCTTCCAGAACCTGAGCGGTGATCCGGAGCAGGAATACTTCGCCGACGGCGTCGTGGAGGACATCATCGCCGCCCTGTCGCGACTTCGCTGGCTGTTCGTCATCGCGCGCAATTCGAGCTTCACCTACAAGGGCCAGACGGTAGACGCCCAAGGCGTTGGCCAGGCGCTGGGCGTGCGCTACGTGCTCGAAGGCAGCGTGCGCAAGAGCGGGAACAAGCTGCGCATTACCGGGCAACTGATCGACGCGACAAGCGGTACGCACCTCTGGGCCGAGCGCTTCGAAGGCCTGCTGGACGATATCTTCGAGCTGCAGGACCAAATCACCGAGAGCGTCGTGGGCGCGATCGCGCCGCAACTGGAGCGGGCAGAAATCGAACGCGCCAAGCGCAAGCCGACGGATAGCCTGGACGCCTACGACTACTACCTGCGGGCCATGGCAAAACTGCACAGCGGCAGCCGGGAAGCCATCGAGCAGGCGCTGCCGATGTTCTACCAGGCCATCGAGCTCGATGGGGAATTTGCCTCGGCCTATGGCATGGCCGCCTGGTGCCACTTCTGGCGCAAGCTCAATGGCTGGATGAGCGATCGGCCTGCAGAAATCGCCGAGGGCATACGGCTGGCGCGGCAGGCGGTGACCCTCGGTCGCGATGATGCCGTCGCATTGACCCGGGGCGGACATGCGCTGGCCCACCTCGCCGGCGAAGTCGACGGCGGCATTGCACTGCTCGACCGGGCGCGCCTGCTCAATCCCAACCTCGCCCCCGCCTGGTTTCTCGGCGGTATCCTGCGGGCGCTGCGCGGTGAAACGGACGCGGCCATCGAGCATTTGAACCATGCCGTTCGCTTGAGCCCGCTGGACCCGGAAATGTTCAGGATGCAGGTCGGCATGGCGCTCGCGCATTTCTTCGCCGGGGACTTCGATGCCGCTGCGGCCTGGGCGGACAAGGCACTGGGCAACCTGCCCAGCCTGCTGGTCGCCGCGGCACTGGTGGCAGCCAGTCACGCGCTCGGTGGTCGAATGGACAAAGCGAAGCTGGCGATGCAACGCCTGCTAGCGCTGGATCCTTCTTTGCGCCTGTGCGCCCTCAAGGACTGGCTGCCCATTCAACGGCCTGAGGATTTCGCCCGCTTCGTCGATGGATTGCGCCTGGCGGGATTGCCGGAGTAAACGCGACACCCCCTGTAGGAGCGAGCTTGCTCGCGATGGACGTGAAGACAACGCGTTTAATCAGAAAACCCGCGTCATCGTTAACGACCATCGCGAGCAAGCTCGCGCCTACAATAGTTGCACATTGCTACGGTAGGCTAAGCTTTGAGCAACTCGTTGCTCATGATGCTCGGTTCTGCAGGTTTTGGGTGTTTCTGGAGAGCGTCTGCAACAGCGATCTCAGACTGGCCAAAACCTTTCACGCAGGATTGCCGTGATGACCGAGCCCCTCCTCAGCTTTGATGCACTCAAACGCGCCGCTGCCGCCGGCGAAATCGACACCGTGCTGGTCTGCATGGTCGACATGCAGGGACGCCTGGTCGGCAAGCGTTTCCAGGTCGAGTTTTTCATCGACAGCGGCCACGAAGAAACCCATTGCTGCAACTACCTGTTGGCCGACGACATTGACATGGAGCCGGTGCCGGGTTACGCCGCGGCCAGCTGGAGTAAGGGCTACGGCGATTTCGTGCTCAAGCCCGACATGTCCACCCTGCGGCGCGTGCCCTGGCTGGAATGCACGGCGCTGGTGCTGTGCGACGTGCTCGATCATCACCATCGCCAGGACCTGCCCCACAGCCCGCGGGCGATTCTGAAAAAGCAGGTCGAGCGCCTGCGCGAGCGCGGCTATACCGGCATGTTTGCCTCGGAGCTCGAGTTCTATCTGTTCGATGAGAGCTACGAGACGATCCACAAGCGCAACTACCACAAACCGAAAACCGCCGGCCATTACATCGAGGACTACAACATCCTCCAGACCACCCGCGAAGAACCGGTGCTGCGGGCGATTCGCAAGCATCTGCAGGCCTCGGGCATACCCGTGGAAAACTCCAAGGGCGAATGGGGGCCGGGCCAGGAAGAGATCAACATCCGCTACGCCGATGCCATGACCATGGCCGACCACCACGTCATCATCAAGCACGCCTGCAAAGAGATCGCGCAGTTGCAGGGCAAGGCGATCACCTTCATGGCCAAGTGGCGCTACGACGCCGCCGGTTCCAGCAGTCACATCCATAATTCGCTGTGGGACAAGAACGCGAAGAAGCCGCTGTTCTTCGACGCGAAAGCCGAGTTCGGCATGTCGAAACTGATGCGTGCCTGGGTCGCCGGGCAGCTCAAGTACGCCAACGACATCACCTGTTTTCTCGCGCCCTATATCAACTCCTACAAGCGCTTCCAGGCCGGCACCTTTGCGCCGACACGGGCGGTGTGGAGCCGCGACAATCGCACCGCCGGCTTCCGTTTGTGTGCCGAAGGCAGCAAGTCCATCCGCATCGAATGCCGCATCGGCGGCGCCGACCTCAACCCCTATCTGGCGTTCGCCGCGTTGATCGCGGCGGGCCTGGCTGGCATCGACGAAAAGCTCGATCTCGTGCCGCCATTCGAAGGGGATGCCTACCAGGACGAGCAGTTGCCGGAAGTGTCCAAGACCCTGCGCGATGCGAGCGCCGCCCTCAAGGCCTCCGCCATGTTGCGCGAGGCGTTCGGCGATGAGGTGGTCGACCATTACGTGCACACCGCCGAGTGGGAACAAAAAGAGTACGACCGGCGAATCACCGACTGGGAACTGCAGCGCGGCTTCGAGCGCTATTGAGAACATCATGACTGCGAAGGTGCAATTGATCTCCCCGGTCGATGGCCGGGTGTACGTCGAACGAGAGATGGCCGATGCAACGCAGGTCGAGCAGGCGCTGACCGCCGCGGCCAGCGCACAGGCGGCATGGCAACGCCGATCACTGAGCGAACGCGCAGCATTGTGCAGCGCCGCAGTGGACGCGATGTTGTCGATGCAAGCGGACATCGTGCCGGAACTGGCCTGGCAGATGGGTCGCCCGGTGCGCTATGGCGCCGGTGAACTGCGCGGTTTTGCCGAACGCGCCCGGCACATGATCGCCATCGCGCCGCAAGCGCTGGCCGATATAGAGCCGGAGCCTGTGGCGGGTTTTCGGCGCTACATCAAGCGCGAGCCGCTGGGCACGGTGCTGGTGGTCGCGCCGTGGAACTACCCCTATTTGACGGCGGTGAACACGATCATCCCGGCGTTGATGGCCGGCAACAGCGTGATCCTCAAGCATGCGTCGCAAACCCTGCTGGTGGGCGAACGTTTCGCCGAGGCCATGCGCCGCGCCCATCTGCCGGACGGCCTGTTCCACAACCTGCTGCTCGATCATCGGCAGACCGCCGCAATCATTGATTCGGGCCGGGTACAGCAGGTCAACTTCACCGGTTCAGTCGATGCCGGCAAGGCCATGGAAAGCGCCGCCACGGGACGCTTCATCGGCGTGGGCCTGGAGCTCGGTGGCAAGGATCCGGCCTACGTGCGGGCTGACGCCAACCTCGAGCATGCGGTGGAAAACCTGGTGGACGGCAGTTTCTTCAATTCCGGGCAGAGTTGCTGCGCCGTGGAACGCATCTATGTCGACCAGAAAATCTTCCCGATGTTTGTCGAGCGCTTCGCCGAACTGACCCGCCAGTACGTGCTGGGCAACCCGCTGGACGAAGCCACCACCCTCGGTCCGATGGTGACACCGGGTGCCGCGTTTTTCGTTCGTGGCCAGATTGCCGAAGCGCTCGCCCAGGGCGCGACGGCGCTGATCGATCCACAGGCCTTTCCCACCGACGTGCCGGGCAGTGCCTACCTCGCGCCGCAGGTCCTGGTCGATGTCAGCCATCAAATGTCGGTCATGCGCGACGAAAGCTTTGGTCCGGTGGTCGGCATCATGCCGGTGGCCAGCGATGACGAGGCCATTGCCTTGATGAACGACAGTGAGTTCGGGCTCAGCGCTTCCATCTGGACCCGGGACCTCGCAGCGGCCGAACGCCTGGGCAACCAGATCGCCACCGGCACGCTGTTCATGAACCGCTGCGATTACCTGGACCCGGCGCTGGCCTGGACCGGCGTGAAGAACAGCGGGCGCGGCGTCACCCTGTCGCCACTGGGCTATGAGCACCTGACCCGGGCCAAATCCTTTCATCTGCGTCACGAGGTGTAGACCATGAACCTGACAGGAAACTGGAACTACCCCACGAGCGTTCGGTTCGGCGTCGGGCGCATCGCCGAACTGGCCGACGTCTGTCGCAGCCAGGGGATCGAGCGCCCCTTACTGGTCACCGACAGCGGCCTGGCGCGCGCACCGATCACCACGGCGGCACTCGACGCATTACGCGCCGCCGGCCTGGGTGTGGCGTTGTTCTGTGACCTCAAGCCCAACCCGGTCGAGGCCAACCTGGCCGGCGGGCTCGACGCCTGGCGCGCCGGCAAACATGACGGTGTGATCGCCTTCGGCGGCGGCAGTGGCCTGGATATGGGCAAGCTGATTGCCTTCATGAGCGGCCAGACCCGCCCGGTCTGGGACTTCGAAGACATCGGCGACTACTGGACCCGCGCCGACGACAGCCGCATCGCCCCGGTCATTGCCGTGCCGACCACGGCGGGGACCGGTTCGGAAGTCGGTCGTGCGGCGGTGATCATCGACGAGCGCACCCACACCAAACGCATCATCTTCCACCCGAAAATGATGCCACGGGTGGTCATCAGCGACCCGGCCCTCACCGTCGGCATGCCCGCCAAGGTCACCGCCGGCACGGGCATGGACGCGTTATCGCATTGCCTGGAAGCGTACTGCGCCCCCGGTTTTCATCCCCTGGCCGATGGCATTGCAGTGGAAGGCATGCGCCTGGTGGCCAACGCCCTGGTGAAAGCGGTACACACGCCGTCGGACCTTGAGGCGCGCGCGCAAATGCTCGCGGCGGCGGCCATGGGCGCCACGGCATTCCAGAAAGGCCTGGGCGGGATGCATGCGCTCTCCCATCCGGTGGGTGCGCTGTACGACACCCATCACGGCATGACCAACGCCACCTTCATGCCCTATGTCCTGCAATTCAATCGCACGGCCATCGAGGAGCGCATCACCCGCCTGGCGGCGTACCTGCGCCTGCCCTCGCCGGGGTTCGACAGTTTCCTGGCCTTCGTCCTCAAGCTGCGCAAGGACATCGGCGTGCCCCATACCCTGGTTGAACTGGGCGTGGATGACCGGCAGGCCGACCTGATCGCGGACATGGCGATTGTCGACCCCTCGGCCGGTGGCAACCCGCTGCCTTTGACCCGGGACGGCGTGGCAAAGATTTTCGACGCGGCACTTCACGGCCGTCTATAGGAGCGAGCTTGCTCGCGATGGACTTGAGGATGACGCGGGGTGTCAGGCTCCCCGCGTCATCGTTGACGTCCATCGCGAGCGAGCTCGCTCCTACAGAAAACCAAGGTCGAGCCTACGGCGGCTCAGTTCGGCCTGTCCAATACCTGAAAAGGGGCACATATCATGAACCCAACAAGCCAGCCGGGCACCGACACCCACGACGATGACGTCAAGGTGCTGCACAGCATGGGCTACGCCCAGCAACTCTCACGACGAATGGGTGTTTTCTCCAACTTCGCCATTTCCTTTTCGATCATCTGCATCCTTTCCGGCGGCATCAACTCACTGGCCCAGGGCACCTCGGGCGCCGGTGGCATATCCATCGGGATCGGCTGGCCGATCGGCTGCCTGATCTCCGGGGTATTCGCCATGGCCATGGCGCAGATTTCCTCGGCCTACCCCACCGCCGGCGGCCTCTACCACTGGGGCTCGATCCTCGGTAACCGCTTCACTGGCTGGCTGACCGCGTGGTTCAACCTGCTGGGGCTGGTCACGGTGCTGGGCGCGATCAACGTCGGCACCTATTACTTCTTTTTCGGTGCCTTCGGACCGGCACTGGGCATGGAGGACACGACCACGGTCAGAGTGATTTTCCTGGCAATCCTCACGGGCCTGCAGGCCTTGTGCAACCACTTGGGTATCGGCCTGACGGCCAAGCTCACCGACTTCTCCGGCTACCTGATCTTCGCCACGGCGCTGGCGCTGACCATCGTCTGCCTGATCTCGGCACCCAGCTATGAATTCGCACGGCTGTGGACCTTCGGCAACTATTCCGGCGAAGCCGGCGGCAGCGTCTGGCCGCAGGTCTCCAACGGCTGGGTTTTCATGCTCGGCCTGCTGCTGCCGATCTACACCATCACCGGCTATGACGCCTCGGCGCATACCTCCGAGGAAACCCGCAACGCGGCCATGTCGGTGCCCCGCGGCATGGTCATGTCGGTGGTCTGGTCATTGCTGTTCGGTTGGCTGATGCTCAGCGCGTTCGTGCTGATGCTGCCGAACATGGACGAGGCTGCCAAACAGGGCTGGAACGTGTTTTTCTGGGCCATGAACACCCAGGTCAACCCGACCTTGAAACTGGTGCTTTTCGTGGCGATATTCATCTCGCAGGTGCTCTGCGGACTGGCCACGGTCACCTCGGTTTCACGCATGATCTTCGCCTTCTCCCGGGACGGTGGCCTGCCCTGTTCCAAAGCCCTGGCCTCGGTCTCGCCGACCTTTCGCAGCCCGGTGGCGGCCATCTGGACCGGTGCCACCCTTGCCGTCCTGTTCGACTGGGGCTCGTCGGTGATCTCGGTCGGGGCAACGCCGGTCTACACGATCGTGGTGTCCTGCACGGTGATCTTCCTGTTCTTCTCCTTCGCCATCCCCATCGTGCTCGGCCTGTTTACCTACGGGACGTCGAAGTGGCCGACCATGGGGCCGTGGAACATGGGGCGATTCTGGTACTCGGTGTTCGCCATCCTCTCGATCCTGTCGATGATCATCATTTTCGTCATCGGCATCCAGCCACCGAACGATTGGGCGCTGTACATCACCATCGGCTTCCTGGTGCTGACCGCCATCGTCTGGTTCGGATTTGAAGCCCGGCGCTTCCAGGGGCCACCGGTGGGCGACATGATCGTCAAGCGCCAGGCTGAAATCGCCGCGGCGGAAGCGGCGTTGAACAAACAAGCCGGAAGCTGATAGCCGAATCACTGTAGGAGCGAGCTTGCTCGCGATGGTCGTTAACGATAACGCGGGTTTACTGGCTAAACGCGGCGCTCTTGAGTCCATCGCGAGCAAGCTCGCTCCTACAGGGTCCGGGCTTTTATGCACGCTGATGATTTATCCTGTGCCTCCCCCGATTTCATCCCGGAGACACCTGTGCCCGCCCTCACCGCCCGCGAGGTTTACCAGCCGTTGCGCGATGCCGCCCAGGGTATTCGCACGCTCCAGCGAGTCGACGACGCTTGCCAGTCCAGTCATGTTCGGGTCGACATCGACGGCTGGCGCCTGTTGCTCGACGTCGACGCCGGCCACTTGCGCCACTGCCTGCACAGCCTATGCCCCGATGGCCGCGAGTATGTGTTCGACAACGGGCAGCGCTTCGGCACCGACCCGGTGAGTTTGCTCAGCACCTGGGAACTGGCGCAGATTGAGCGGTTACTGGCCTGAATCATTCGCAACCTGTCGTTCCCTGGCCGCACTTGTGATACACAAGCCGGAGTGATTTTTGCGTCCAAGGAGATTCCGTCCATGCCCCGTTCCCCACGCCTTTCGCACTGGCTGGCCTGCACCCTGCTCGGTTTGTTCGCGGGCGTTGCCCAGGCCGGCACGACGCCCCCGGCACCCGATGCCCTGCAACCCTTGCTGGCGACGATGAACGAGCGCTTGAACATCAGTGAGCTGGTGGCGCTGACCAAGTGGGACAGCGGCAAACCGGTCCAGGACAATGTCCGGGAAGCGCAAGTCATCGCCAACGCGCGCAAGCAGGCGGATCAGCGCAAGCTTGACCCCGACGAAGTCGCCGACCTGATCGCTGCCCAGATCGAAGCCAGCAAACTGGTGCAATACGGCCGGCTCGCACAATGGCAAGCAGCGCACAAGGCACCGGACACGCCACGACCGGACCTCAACAACGACATCCGGCCCAAACTCGACAAACTGCAGAACCTGCTGCTCAATCAGTACGCCGCGTTCCTGCCCTACCGCAAAGACCCGAACTGCCCGCAATGGCTGGCCACCGAACGCTCGGCGCTGATCAAGGATTACCTGCATGGCCAGGCGATGATTCGTGCGACCGGGGAGCTGTGCATCGTAGGTCGATGACATTGCCTACTGTAGGAGCGAGCTTGCTCGCGATGGGCGTTAACGATAACGCGGGTTGACTGACTGATTGCGGTGCTCTTGAGTCCTTCGCGAGCAAGCTCGCTCCTACAGGGTTTTGCATTACGGTTTGAACAACAGGCCTTACGCGATCTGCACCAATGGAAAACCCGCACGCCAAATGTAAAACACCCTTTACACCGCTGAAAAACCCGCCGATCATGTAAAGGGTCTTTTACACCAGGAAGAAACAATGAAACGCTATTACATGGAAATGGGTGCCGCGACGGCGCTGTACTCGGTATTGCTGATCCTGTCGGTCATCCTGCTCAAGGATCAGCAGGAAATGGCCATGGCGCTGAAGATCATCATCACGCTGTTGCCGGTGATTCCTGCGGGGCTGATGTGTTGGGCAGTGGTGCGCAACATGCGCACGCTGGACGAAATGCACTTGCGTATCCAGTACGAAGCGCTCGGTTTTGCCTTTGCCGCTTCGGCGCTTCTGACCTTCACCTACGGCTTTCTGGAGAATGTCGGCTTTCCACACGTGTCCTGGGTCTGTGTGTGGCCCGTGATGGGCCTGATGTGGATGGTCGGGCTCAGACTGGCCAAGCGGCGTTACCAATGAAAAACCGTCTCAAGGAACTGCGTGCCGAACGCAAGTGGTCGCAGGTCGATCTGGCGGCGTTGTTGAATGTTTCACGGCAGACCATCAATGCTATCGAAAATGGCCGCTATGATCCCAGCCTGCCCTTGGCGTTCCAGATTGCCCGGGCATTTGCGCTGCCTATCGAGCATATTTTCGATGACGAGTTCGCCGGCTGATCTCTCTCTTCAATCAGGCGCCTGCCCATGAGCCATACGGAAACCCTCGCCAAAATCCTGCTCGGCCCGTTGCTGCTGATGCAGGGCCTGTACACGCGACGGGTGACGCCCAGGCTGCCGGAGGCCGAAGGTGAACGCCAGGGCGTGGCCGGCAGCGGCGACGTTCTGCGCTTGTTGATTGTCGGCGACAGCGCCGCGGCGGGTGTGGGGGCGGCGACTCAAGGCGAGGCGCTCAGCGGTCGGCTGGTGGAGCGCCTGGTCGAGGATTATCAGGTGTCGTGGAAGCTCTGGGCGCGCACCGGTCTGGATTCGCAAGGGTTGCTGGAGCTGCTCGAACAGCACGCCCCCGAGCCGTTTGATGTGGCGCTGTTGTCGATTGGCGTCAACGATGTCACCAGCTCGCTCACCCTGGATCAGTGGCTCGCTCGGCAACAGCGATTGATGGCGCTGTTGTGCGACAGGTTCGCGGTGAGGCAGATTGTGGTGTCGCCGCTTCCACCGATGCATTTGTTCCCCGCCCTGCCGCAGCCGCTGCGCTGGTTTCTGGGGTTCAGGGCGCGTCGCTTCAACGCACGGCTTGCGGATCTGGCCGCCGGCGTGGATCAATGCACGCTGCTGACCACCCCGCTGGCACCCGAACCGGGCTTGATGGCCAGCGATGGTTTTCATCCGGGGCCGATGCTCTACCTGCAATGGGCCGACGATGCCGCCAGGGTTATCGATCAACGCTTTCGCACCACAACAATAAAAACAGGAGTTGAAGATGTCTGAGCTGAACCTGAACCCCAATGTCACAGCGTCCCTGAAGCAGTGGCACGCGATGCTCGGCAACCGCGACTTGAGTGGCTTGCCCGAACTGCTCGATCCGCAAGCGGTGTTCCGTTCGCCGATGGCGCACACGCCGTATCCGGGGGCGCCAGTGGTGTCGATGATCCTCAACACGGTCATGAACGTGTTCGAGGATTTTGCCTATCACCGCGAGCTGGCGACGGCGGATGGCTTGAACGTGATTCTCGAATTCAGTGCCAGGGTCGGCGAGAAAGAGCTCAAGGGCATCGACATGATCCGCTTCAACGAACAGGGCAGGATTGTCGAGTTTGAGGTGATGGTGCGGCCGCTGAGTGGCTTGCAGGCGCTGGGCGAGGAAATGGGGCGGCGGTTGGGGGCTTATCTGAAGGCAAGCAAGGCCTGATTTATCTGATTCAACAAATACCCCTGTGGGAGCGGGCTTGCTCGCGAAGGCGGTGAACCAGTCGATAGAGATGTTGACTGACACTCCGCTTTCGCGAGCAAGCCCGCTCCCACAGGTTTTGTGTACAACCTGAAGGCTTCACACCATCGGCTGATGACTGGTCACGCAGTGTATGCCGCCACCACCGGCGGAGATCGCGTCGATGTCGAGCTGCACCACTTCACGGTCAGGGTAGAGTTCGGACAGCAGGTCGAAGGCCTTGGCATCCGCTTGCTTGTCGCCGAATTGCGGCGCAATGATCGCGCCGTTGATCACGAAGTAGTTGATGTAGCCGGCGGCGAAGTCCGGGTTGTCCTTGCTGAACCGGCTGTTGCGCGGGTTGAGCGGTGGCGAAACGGTATGCACCTGCAATTTGCGGCCATCGGCATCCGTGGCGTTTTCCAGGATCTGCAGATGGGCGCGAGTGACCTTGTAGTCGTAGGACTCGGGGTAATTGTCGAGGTTGGCGATCACCACCCCGGGCTTGACGAAGCGCGCATAGAAGTCGACGTGGGCGTCGGTGATGTCCTTGCCCTTGATGCCCGGCAGCCAGATGATTTTGCGCAGGCCCAGGCGTTCCTTCAGCTCCGCTTCGACCTCGGCCTTGCTCCAGTCGGGGTTGCGATTGCGGTTGATCCAGCTGCTTTCGGTCATGATCCCGGTGCCGTGGCCGTCCACTTCGATGCCACCGCCCTCGCCCACCAGTTCGCTGCGCTGGTAATCCGCCTTGGCGTTTTGCGCGACCTGGGCGGCCAATTGCGCATCGTCCTCATGCTGCTGTTTGTTGCCCCAACCGTTGAAGTTGAAGTCCACGGCGCCGAGGTTGCCGTTGTCATCGACGACAAAATTGGCGCCGATATCGCGCATCCAGATGTCGTCCAGTTCGGTGATCACGAAGGTGGTGTTGTGGCTGCCGCATTTGGCTTCGGCCAGGCGCCGTTCGCTTTGGCGACAGAACACCGTGACCGGCTCGTATTCGGCGATGCTGCGGGCGATCCGGCCAAGGGCGTCTTGCACGTGGGGCGTGAAGTCCTCCCAGATCGCGGCCTGTGCGCCGAAGGCGATGAAGGCCCGCTGGTGTTTTTCACCTTCATCGGGCATGTACCCGTTGCCTTTGCCGGCCGCGCGCACCGGCATGGCCCCCAAGCCCAATCCCATGGACGCCACCGCGCCCAGTCCGGCGATGACCGATACCTGCTTGATGAATGTTCGACGTGTCGGCATGTGTTTTCCTGAAATCCGGGGTTTGGCCGGCCCGCGGGCCGACCGGTGATCAATTGACCGTAGCGGTCTTGAACTTGGTCCAGGTGCGCATGCGTGCCCGCATGTCGGCCTGGGAGATGTCCTTGCCGGGAATCAGCCGCGCGTAGGTGGCTTCATCGAGGTAGATGTCCGGGTTGTTGCGCATCGCGGCATCGACGTCCGGCCGCGCCTTGGCGTTGGAGGTCGGGTAGCCGGTGAAGTTGCTGATGGCCGCCATGTTTTGCGGGCGCATCACGAAGTTGATGAAAGCGTAGGCGTATTCCGGGTGCCGGGCGTCGACGGGAATGGCCATGGTGTCCATCCACACCGTGGTGCCTTCGCGGGGAATGCGGTAGTGGAAGGTGGTTTTCTTGCCGGCGCTGTCGGCCGTGCGCTGCGCCTGGGTCATGTCGCCGCTGTAGCCCAGGGACATGCACAGGTTGCCATTGACCAGATCGGTCACCGGTTGCGACTGGAATTTGCGCACGTACGGCCGCACCCTCATCAGCAACTCACTGGCCGCCGCCAGATCCGCCGGTTTGCCGCTGCGCGGGTCGCGGCCGAGGTAGTTGAGCACCACCGCCAGCACTTCGTCCGGCGAGTCGATCATCGAGATGCCGCAGTCGGCAAACTTCGCCGCCAACTCCGGCTTGAACAGCATGTCCAGGCTGTTGACCGGTGCGTCCGGCGCACGCTGGGCGATCTGTTCGGCGTTGTAGGTCAGGCCGATGGTGCCCCAGGTGTAGGGGACCGTGGCGTTGCTCGAATGCTCATAGTGCGAGCGCAGCTTCTGCAACCCCGGCTCGACGTCGTTCAAGGCGGTAATTCTGGAGTGATCCAGCGGTTGCAGGCTGCCGGCGCGCACCAGGCGTTCGGCCACGGTGTCACCGGGGAAGATCAGGTCGTAACCGCTGCCGCCGGCGAGCATCCTGGCTTCCAGGGTTTCACTGCCGTCCATGACGTCGTAGATCACCTTGATCCCGGTTTCGGCGGTGAACTGGCTCAGGGTGTCCTCGGCAAAATAATCGGCCCAGTTGTACAGCCGCAGGGTTTTCTCCTCGGCGTGCAACGCAGGCATCGCACAGGTCAGCGCAAGCCCCATGGCCAGGCACAGCGTGTTGATCGTGTTCATGTCACACCCCTTGGGTTGCCCAGCGTGAGTGGATCTGGCGACCGTCCTGGGTCAGCAAGGCGCCGTACATGTCCGGACGGCGGTCGCGGTAGATGCCCCAGGTCAGGCGGTCTTCGCGCATGGCCGCCAGGTCCAGGGTGTGGACCAGCACGCCGGTGCTGTCGCGGTCGGCTTCGGCGAGCAACTTGCCCTTGTGATTGCAGATGAACGACGAACCGTAGAAGCTCATTTGCAGGGTCGGGTCGGTGGTCGCCGCTTCCCGGCCGACACGGTTGGCCGCCACCACCGGCAGCAGGTTGGCGGCGGCGTGGCCGCGCATGGTCATCTGCCAGTGATCGCGGGAATCGAGCGTGGCACAGCCAGGTTCGGAGCCGATGGCGGTCGGGAACAACAGCACTTCGGCGCCCATCAAGGCCAGGCAGCGGGCGGTTTCGGGGAACCACTGGTCCCAGCAGATGCCCAGGCCGATGCGCCCGAACGCGGTGTCCCAGACCCGGAACCCGCTGTCGCCGGGGCTGAAGTATTCCTTCTCCTGATAGCCGATGGCGTTGGGGATGTGGGTCTTTCGATACACGCCCAATAGGCGTCCGTCGGCGTCGGCCACGCTCAACGAATTGAAGTAGGCATTGCCGGCCTTCTCGTACCAGCTCAGCGGCAGCACCACGCCCAACTCTTTGGCCAATGCGGCAAAGCGCTTGAGCACGTGGCTGTCGCGATACTCCTCGGCCAGGGCCAAGTGCTTGTGGTGTTGCTCGATGCAGAAGTACGGCGTGGCGAACAGCTCCTGCAACAGGATGACCTGCGCGCCCTTGGCCGCGGCCTCGCGGACCAATTGCTCGGCCTGGTCGAGGTTGTGTTTCAGGTCCCAGGTGCAGGGCATTTGCGTGGTGGCGATGGTCAACAGTGTCATGGCATCAACCCCGCACCGGCCAGGCCGGCTGTTGCTGGGTGATGCAGTGCACACCGCCGCCGCCATGGGCCAGATGGTTGATCCGCACCGGCACCACTTCGCGACCGGGGAACGCCTGCGCCAGCACTTCGGCAGCGACCTTGTCGGCATCGATGCCGTAGGCCGGCATGATGATCGCGCCGTTGGCGATGTAGAAATTGGTGTAGGAAGCGCAGAACACTTCGGCCTCGGTGTCCACCGCATCGGTGGCTTCATAGAGTTCGATCAGCTCGAATTTGCGGCCCTGGGCGTCGGTGGCCAGTTCAAGGGCGCGACGGTTCTCCCGGGCGACGTCGGCGTACACCGATTGTTGGTCGTGAGTCGCGTCCACCAGCAACACGCCAGGACGGGCAAAGGCGCACACGCCATCGACGTGGCCGTCGGTCATGTCACCGGTCACGTAGTCCGGATCGCCCGGCAGCCAGATGGTTTTCTTCACGCCCAGCAGGCGGGTGAAGATCTCTTCGATCTCGGCCTTGGTCACGCCCGGGTTGCGGTTAGGGTTGAGCAGCACCGACTCGGTGGTGATCAGCGTGCCCTCGCCGTCCACATGAATGGCGCCACCCTCGTTGCTCAGCGCCGTGCCGAAACACTCCAGGCCCAGATGGTTGAGCGCGCGGCGGGCCAGGCTTTCGTCCAGTTCGTGGGCCGACTTGCCGCCCCACGCATTGAAGCGCCAGCTCACACCGGCCAGGCCTTGCTGCGGGTGGCAGACGAAGCTCGGGCCGGAGTCGCGGCACCAGCTGTCGTTGACCGCCAGTTCGATCAACTCGATGTTCGGCCCGCACAAGGCTTTGGCGCTGGCGACCGCTGAAGGATCGACCACCAGTTTCACCGGCTCGAAACGGGCGATGGCGTTGGCCACCCGGGCGAAGTCCTCTTGAACCTGGGGCAGCGTCACCCGCCAGCCCGACTCCCACAGGGTCTTGTTGTGCGGCCAGACCATCCAGGTGGCGGCGTGGGTGACCCATTCGGCCGGCATCGTCCAACCGCTGTTTTGAATACCGTTCTGCTGCATGACAAGTACCTCTGAGTTAAGTCATTGTGTTCAATGAAAACGCCCTTGGCGGTCTTGGCATGCATGCTACGGCTGACAAAACGGGCTAACAAACGATGGATTTTGCAGGCAACTGATTAGAGGAACTTATCGATATGCTCAAACACTGGCCGCCCCTGAGCACCCTGCGCGGCTTCGAAGCCGCCGCCCGGTTGGGCAGCTTTCACAAGGCTGCCGAAGAGTTGCACCTCACCCAGTCGGCGATCAGCCAGCAGATCCGCAGCCTTGAGGCCTACCTGGAACAACCGCTGTTCTATCGCAGTGGGCGCAGCGTCAGCCTGACCGATGCCGGTCACGATCTGCTCAGCACCACCCAGGCGTTGTTGCAGCAACTGGCGGTGGGCATTCGCCGGCTGGGGCAATACCAGAAACCCAATCAACTGGTGCTCAACACCACCCCGGCGTTTGCCCGGCACTGGTTGTTGCCGCGCCTGGGGGATTTCCGTCGCCAGCATCCGCAGGTCGATTTGTGGATCTTCAGCACCGATGAAGTACCGGACATGGCCAGTCAGACCATCGACCTGGCGGTGCGCGACGACATCAGTTCCCAGGCCGAATGCAGTTTCAAGGTGCTGCACGCCGACCGCCTCTACCCGGCGTGCCACCCGAGCCTGTTGGCGGTGCCGGCGGAACAGCGCACCACCCTGCATGGCGAGCGGGAAATGGACTGGAGCCACTGGGCGGTGGAATCGGGCATTGATGTGGGGCAGATGGATCAGGGGCTGAACTTTTCCGATCCGGGGCTGCTGCTGGACGCCGCCTGCACCGGGCTCGGCATTGCGCTGGTGAGCCAGTTGCTGAGTCGGCAGGCGCGGGCCACCGGGCTGTTGCAGCCGATGGTGGAACAAACCATCCGCGGCCCGAACTGGGCGCTGCTGACCCACCGTGACAGCGAGAACACGGCGATGGCGCGCAGCTTCACTCAATGGCTGGTGGAGAACCTGGGCGAGTGATTACTGCGCCGGAAACGTTTGCAGATAGGCCAACAGGTCTTCGATTTTTTCCGGGTCACTGAGGCCCCAGAAAATCATCCGCGTGCCGGGCACCACTTTCTTCGGCGCCTCGAGGTAGGCGATCAGGGTTTCGCGATCCCAGACCAGGTTGGCGGATTTCATCGCGTCGGAATACACGTAGTCCGTGGTGACGGCGGAGTGGCGGCCGATCACGCCATTGAGCTGCGGGCCGAAGAAGGCGCGAGCCGATTCGCCGATCTGATGGCAGCCGCTGCAGAGGCGCTTGTACACTTTCTCCCCGGCCTGGACATCGCCCGCAGCCAGGGTGGGTGTGCCGAACAGGCCAGCGCTGAGCGCCAGGGCGAGGGTCAGGGCGGCGATTTTCTTCATGTTGCGTTTCCAGTCTGCGATGGCTCGCTATTGGAACATGCAGGCCGGGGATACCCCAAGTGGTCAAATGGACGCAATCCCTGTGGGAGCGGGCTTGCTCGCGAAGAGGCCTTCACATTCAACATCGTAGGTGACTGGACTATCGCTTTCGCGAGCAAGCCCGCTCCCACAGGGACTTGTGCATGGCTTACTTTTTGTTGAGCTCAATGGCCGCCTGAACCAACGCCGTCAGCGCCTTTTCATCGATCTGCTCACCCTCGCGGATATCAATCGCACGTCGGGTATTGCCTTCAAGGCTTGCATTGAACAGCTTCGACGGATCGTCCAGCGACGCGCCCTTGGCGAAGGTCAGCTTCACCACTTGCTTGTAGGTCTCGCCGGTGCAGAGGATGCCGGCACGGGACCACACCGGCACGCGCCACTTCCACTCTTCGATCACTTCGGGGTCGGCCTGCCGGATGATCTTGCGCAGGCGGGCCAGGGTCTCGCCGCGCCAGTCGGCCAGTTCGCGGATTCGCTCGTCGATCAGTGCCGAGGCTTCGTTTGATTCAACCTTGTCCGTTTTCATCACTGTCTGCACCCTCATCATGATGGTTGTGACCGATGAGGGTAGACGCTGCTCGCGGCTTTTCAGGAATCGCTGACTGACGGTGCCTGGGGCGCGGGACGGGTTTTCACGGTGATGAACATTTTGATGCGGTCGCCGATTTCCTGGAGGGTATGGCGGAACGGGTCATGTCTTTCGCTGGTGGTCGGGTCTTCGAAGCTCCAGACCATCACTTCACCGGCAAACGGCATGCGCGCGGCCACTTCCCGGGACTTGTCGCACAGGGTGATGACGTAGTCGAATGCCTGCCCTTCGAAATCCTCGAGGGACTTGCTGCGCAAGCCGCTGGCATCGACATTGATGTGTTCGAGGGATTCGAAGGTACGTGGATCGATCTCGGTGGCCTCAAGCCCGGCGCTGAAGGCCAGGAAGTCGGCAGGGTCGGTGTGGCGAAGCAAGGCTTCGGCCATGGGTGAGCGGACATCGTTTCTGGCGCAGACGAACAGCACGCGACGTGGTTCGGTCATGGGTTTACCTCGGCTGGCAGGTTGTCAGTGTTTGTTCATCAATCCATGCAATACGCCGAGCCGCAATCCCGGTTCAGACGCAATCATATGTGTGATCCCGAACACCTTGAACGCCGCCAGCATCACCACCAGGCCGCCGGGCAGAATGCTCAGGCGGTGGGTGGGCAGACCGGCCAGCTTGAGGTGTTTCACATGTTTGACTTCCAGCAGGCGCAACGACAGGCGCAACAGGCCGCCGTAGGTGATGCCGCTTAGCCCCTCATCGTTCAGGCCATTGGCCTTGAGCACCTTGGCCAGCATCCGCGCCGTCCCTGAAGAGCCGATCGCCTGCTGCCAGCCCATGGCGCGGTAGCGGCGGGCAATGCGTTCGAATTGCACCGTGGCCGCGCGTTCGGCCTCCAGCAGCGCTTCGGCCAGGATCCGCCCGCCGTGGAAGTAATGCGCACCAAAGGTGCCGCTGCCGATGGCAATGCTTTCGGTAACCAGAAGTTGGTCGCCACGGCCGATGATCATTTCCGTGGAGCCACCGCCGATATCCACCACCAGCCGCGTGGTTTGCGCCGGCAAGGTGTGGGCGACGCCGGCGTAGACCAGTTGCGCCTCTTCGTGACCGGAAATGACGTCGATGCGAAAGCCCAGGTGACGCTCGGCACTGGCCAGGAACAACGGCGCGTTGTCCGCCTCGCGCACGGCACTGGTGGCCACCGCCCGCACGCGTCCGGCCTCGAAACCGCGCAACTTCTTGCCGAACCGCGCCAGCGCCTGCCAGCCACGGTCCAGCGCCAGCTCATCGAGCGCCCCGCCCTGCAGGCCTTCGGCCAGACGCACCGGTTCGCGCAGGGTCTTCACTTCCTGAATGACCATCTGCTGGTTTCGTCTCACCGACTGACCAATCATCAGGCGAAACGCATTGGAACCCAGGTCGATGGCGGCAAACAGCGGGGCGTCTTTCATACGGGGTTCCTTGCACATTCAACTGCCGGCGGACTGACGGCCGTCGGGCACTCAAGACGGATTGCGAGGATCTTGCCATGGCGTCGATGACACCCATGTGACACCAGCGGGCATCACCCAGCGACTCAACCCCCGGGTCTGCCGGGTGGCCGCCCTGCCCGCCCCCAATGACCGCGAACGCACGCAGTGGTATTTCCAGCGAAGAAGAAGGCCCGGCTCAATTGCATCCATCACCTGCTCAGCCAGATGCCTTATGAAGAGGTCGAGTTGCCGGTGATCGAATTGCCGCAGCGCGAGCGCCAGAAAGACTATTCGCGGGGGCCTGTGCCGCAGGAAATCATCGTGCCCGAGGTTTACTGACCCAACACAGGACCTGTGGCGAGGGGGCTTGTCGGATCGCCGCACCGCCCCGTTGGGTTGCGCAGCGACCCCAAAATCATCCATCGCGGTTTTTCAGGCATACCGCGCTGTAGGGATTTACGACTGCTGCGCAGCCGAACGGGGGCAAGCCCCCTCGCCACAGTTAATCACTCGCAGCGGGATTACTGGCATCCTGATGAATGTCCATCAAGCTGTCATCGAATTGTCATGCACCGAACGCCATACTCCAGTCATCCAATGCGTGCTTTAACTTTCTGCTGCCTCTCCCGGCGGCTTTTTTTTGCCTGAAATGGCGCTTACAGGCATTCCTGCGCCGCACGCTCGAAACTGGACGGTACGAAGGTCGACGCCAGCAGCTTGCGCTCGTACAGGAACACCTTGCCGCCGTTCGAGGCCTTGTAGGTTTCAAGCACGTTGTCCGCCGCCACTTTGCTCGACACGACGATCCGGTAGCTGCGCTGGGTCTGCGACACCGTGGGCGCCAGTGCATCGTGCTGCAACTTCGGCACCACGCAATGGGTGTACGCCTCGGGCGACTTGCTGGTCTGCAAGGTCAGCGTCGGATTGTTCGGTGTGGCACAACCGGCCAGCAACAGCGAGGCGAAGGCCAGGGTCGGGGCAAAAAAAGTGCGCATGAATCAGGTCCTGAAAAGCAATCTATGGTGAATTGGCTGGTTAATGGGTTGCTGCGGTTAATCCGGCGGATACCAGCGCCTTCAACGACGCATCGAATTGCTTCAATGCAGTCAGTTGCAGGTCGCGTTGCTGTTCGATTTGCGCGGCAATCTCGGGCGCGGCCTTGTCATGCACCCACACCGACGGCAGTTGTTTTTCCACCGCGCCTTCGGCCTTGCCGATGTATTGCAGGCTGGCGTCGTAGAACCGTGCGGCGAAACGCGCCTCGACCCGGTCGTTACGCTGGGTCAGCAACTGGTTGTGGGTATCGAGCATCACCACGACATCGGGATGGGCCTGCACCAGGGCATCGAGGTTGTCGTAGACCGTCACCGACAGAAAGCTCTTGTGCAACGAACTCAGCAGCCAGTCGATGGCCAGTTGCGGATCGGAGCTGTCGACGAAAGCCTGGCGAATTCGCGCATCCAGTGCGTTCTTCGCGCCATTGACGGCCACCGAGTGGTATTGCTCAAGGTATTGCAGGTTTTCCACGGTGTGTTCGCTGTAGAGCACCCCGACCGTCTGACCGTATTGCAAGCCGCCCTGGCTTCCGGTGATGGGCGGTAGGTGGCAGGTACGTGCGTCCTCGGCAAAGGCCGATGCGGTAGACGCAACACTGCCCAGCAACAGGGCAAACACAGCCAGTCGGGTCAAGATTTTCATCGCGCAGGTTCCTTGAGCAGCGTGTTCAATGCCGGCAATTTTCCGCCTTTGCGCAAAAAACAGAACTTGCGATGCTTGATGGTGACTATTGACTGAACCAATAGTGCGACGGCGCCAGTACAGGTCTCTGGCGCAAACCTACCGGTCAATGTCGAACAAGCGGCTGTGCCGGGCGCCCACTGTTGATTACAGTGGCGACTGCCCTCAAAACCTGATCAAGGAGTGAAACAATGGTGACCTGCTACCTGAAATACGTGCTCGACCCCTACCAGCTCGACGCCTTCGAGCACTACGGCAAGTTGTGGATCCCCCTGGTGGAGAAGTTCGGCGGCCAGCACCACGGCTACTTTTTGCCTTCGGAGGGCGCCAACAATATCGCCCTGGCGCTGTTCACCTTTCCCAGCCTGGCGGCCTACGAACATTACCGGCAGCAATCGATGAACGATCCGGCGTGCATCGCGGCGTTCAAATACGCCGAAGAGAGGAAATTCATCCTCAGCTACGAGCGCTCATTCATGCGGCCGGTGTTTGCCTGAAAGGCTGGCTGACTCAGTCTTTTTTCAGATCCAGGCAGTAGGTGTAGTAACCGGGGTCGCGCACCCAGCCCAGGGATTCATACAGGCGCTGGGCGGTGACATTGTCGGTGGCGGTTTCCAGGGTCATGCCTTTGCCACCGGCCAGCCTTGCAAAATCCCGGGCGGTGTTCATCAGCAAGGTGCCGACGCCTTTGCCCCGTGCAGCGGGCGTGGTGAACAGATCACCGAGCAGCCAGGTGCGATGGGCGTCGATCGAGGAAAAAGTGGGGAACAGCTGGACGAAGCCGAGGTTTTCACCGTCGGTGTCCCGGGCCAGAAAAATCACCGATTCATCCCGGGCGATGCGCTCGGCGATGAAGGCGCGCGACTGCGCCAGGTTCGACGGCTGCTCGTAGAACATCCGGTAGGCGTCAAACAGAGGGGCGATCTGGTCGATATGCGATGCATCGGCGCGCAGGGCCTGAATAGCCATGAGGGTGCTCCATTGCGGTCTCAAGGATTTACAGACTAGCAATGGCCAGGAAACAACGACGCACTTTTTTCCTGAAAGCACCATTACCCCTGTGGGAGCGGGCTTGCTCGCGAAGGCGGCAGCACATTAAACATGGATGTGACTGATCCACCGCTTTCGCGAGCAAGCCCGCTCCCACATTAGGTTTGCACATTGATTGCGGGTTGCCGTCAGACCCGCACATTACGCCCCGGCAACGAAGTACGCTGGCTGCTTTCCCAACCCTCCACCAGCCCCACCGGCACATCCGACGCCGGCAGCATCTGCGCGCCACGCACCAGGTCGGACGCCCGCTCAGCCAGCATGATGGTTGGCGCATTGAGGTTGCCGTTCGGCTCGGTCGGGAACACCGACGAATCGATCACCCGCAGACCGGCGATGCCACGCACGCGCAATTCGGAGTCGACCACCGCCATGTCGTCCTCGCCCATGCGGCATGAACCGCAAGGATGGTAGGTGCTTTCCAGGTTGTCGCGCACAAAGGCGTCGAGGTCTTCGTCGCTGGTCACCTGCGCGCCCGGGGCGATTTCGCCGTCGCGGAAGCGGTCCATGGCTTTCTGGCCGATGATCTCGCGGGTCAGGCGGATGCAGCGACGGAAACCTTCGCGGTCCTCTTCCCGCTCCAGATAGTTGAAGCGAATCTCCGGATGCTCGTACGGGTCGGCCGAGCGCACCCGCACGTAACCACGGCTTTTCGGTTTGTTCGGCCCGGTCAGCACCATGAAGCCATGGCCCTTGATCGGCTTGTTGCCGTCGTAGCGCATCGCTGCCGGCAGAAAGTGGAACTGGATGTCCGGCCAGCGCAGGCCTTTCTCGGAGCGGATGAAGCCACCGGCCTCGAAGTGGTTGGTGGCGCCCAGGCCGTCCTTGAACAGCAGCCAGCGCAGACCGATCATCAGCTTGCTCAGCGGGTCCATCTTGCTGTTGAGGGTCACCGGTTCCTTACAGCCGAACTGGATGTACACCTCGGCGTGATCCTGCAGGTTCTCCCCTACCCCCGGCAGGTCATGGCGCACGCCGATCCCGGCTTTGCGCAGGACGTCCGCCGGGCCGATGCCGGAGCGTTGCAGCAGGTGCGGCGAGCCGATCGGCCCGGACGAGATCAGCACTTCGCGGTTGCAAAGCACCTGGTGGGTCTGGCCGCCGTGGTCATACATGACCCCCACCGCACGCTTGCCTTCGAGGATGACCTGGCGGGTCATCGCGTGAGTGATCACCGTCAGGTTCGGACGGCCCATGGCCGGACGCAGGTAGGCATTGGCCGTGGAGCAGCGCACGCCGTTTTTCACGGTCATGTGCATGGCGCCGAAACCCTCTTGCATGTAGCCGTTGCAGTCTTCGGTCTTGATGTAGCCCGCCTCCGCGCCGGCTTCGACCCAGGCGCCGTACAGCGGGTTTTTCATGTGGTTGCCGTTGGTGGTGTGCAGCGGTCCGGTCTGCCCGCGATAGCTGTCGCCGCCCGACTCGTAGCTCTCGGCACGCTTGAAGTACGGCAGGCAGTTGCGATAGCCCCAGCCTTCGGCACCCAGGGATTCCCACTCGTCGAAATCCAGCGCATGGCCGCGGATATACACCAGGCCGTTGATCGAAGACGAACCGCCCAACACCTTGCCCCGTGGGCAGTGAATGCGCCGACCGTTGAGGAAAGTCTCCGGCTCGGTCTCGTAGCGCCAGTTGTACTTCTTGGTGTTCATCGGGATCGAGAAGGCACTGGGCATCTGGATCACTACGCTCTTGTCGCTGCCGCCGAACTCCAGAACCAGCACCGAGGTGGCCGGGTCTTCGCTCAGGCGGTTGGCCAACACACAACCTGCCGAGCCTGCGCCAATGATGATGTAGTCGTATTTTTGCGTAGCCATGGTCATCTCCCGACCGTCGATTCAGTGAATACCGGCAGTGGCTGCTGTTTGTGGATCAGCGTGTCGCCGGTGGTGTATTGCGGGGAGGTTTTTTCGATCTGCTGGATCACCGCTTCTTCGCGCTTGAGGTCGATCGAGCGGCTCAGCCAGTAGTAGGCCAGGCCCGAGACGATCAATCCGACCAGCCAGGCGATGTCGATGCTGCCCAGTGCCTTGGCGAGCGGGCCGACATACACCTCGCGCTGTTCAACGCCGTCGAAGATGTAGAAGAACGGAATCATCGAGATAAAACCGATGGCATAAGCGGCGATCCCACGCAGTCCCCAGCTGCCATAAATGTTGCCGTGGGGCATGAAGAAATGCGGGATGGCGTAGCGGCCCTTACGCACGAAGAAGTAATCGGTGAGGTTGACCGAGGTCCAGGGCACCAGGAAGTACAGCATCACCACCAGGTAAATCCCCAGCACCGACAGGCCTTTGCCCGAGCTCTGGATGCTCAGGGCCACGCCCAGTTGCAGCAGGATCACGAAGCCGATGGCCAGGATGCGTGCCTTGCGGGTGGGTTCGATGTGCTTGATCGAGTCGACGCAGGTCAGCGTGGTCAGCTTGGCGCTGTAGATGTTCATCGCGATCACCGGCAGGAACGCCAGGATGGTGACCACCACCACCGCCGTGCCCATCAGTGGCGACACGGTGTTGCCGACTTGCCCCAGGGCCACCAGCACGTCAGTGGTATGCAGGTGATCGGCCAGCCAGCCACCCACGGAAATCATCCAAGCACCGGACAGCGAAGCCCCGAGGAACACCACCGCAATCAGCTTGCCGCTGGACGTGTTCTTCGGCAGGTAGCGCGAGTAGTCCGACACATAAGGCGCATAGGCGATGTTGTAGCTGGCGGCCGCCGCAAACTGCGCGATGAAACCGGTCCAGTTAAAACCCAGTGGCTCCCGGGCCACTTCGCCTTCCGCGAGTGCCGGCAGCACCGCATCCGGCACCCACCCCATCAGCACCGCCATGGTCACCAGGCCATACAGCGGCAACGACAGGAACAGTGCCCATTTGAAGCTGCGGTGCATCCAGTCATGGCCGAGAATCGCCAGCACCGCCGCCGGGATGGTCACTGCCACCGCGATCACCGCAGGGCTGAAACCGAACAGCGTGTGCAACCCCTGCATCATCAGCACCAGGTTGACGATGTTGAAACCGGCGAACACGAACAGCGTCGCCAGCAGCACCAGGATCACCCCGCGATAACCGAACTGCGCACGGGACTGGATCATCTGCGGCAGGCCCAGGTGCGGGCCTTGCGAACCGTGAAACGCCATGAACAGCGTGCCGAACATGATGCCCAGCGTGCCGGCCAGGGTGGTCCAGAGCGCGGTCAGGCCGACGCTCGGGCCGACGAAGCCGATGGTCATGGTGAAGAAGGTGAAGTTGCCGAGGAACCAGAACGGGCCTTGGCTCGACAGTTTGTCGGTGCGCTCGTTCTCGGGGATGAAGTCGATCGAATGCCCCTCGACGACGGATTTTTCGTCGAGGCTGGACACGCTCGGGGCGGACTTGGCGTTAGTGTTCATGATGGACTCTTATTGTTGGAAGATCATGACGAGATAACCGCGTTCTTTCGGGGGAACGACTCCCGAATGCCTCCTTGCCGTTCCCACTTCCTATGCACAACCTGTAGGAGCGAGCTTGCTCGCGATGAAGCCAGGAGCGCCGCGGGGTATCAGGCTTCCAGCGTTATCGTTAGCGACCATCGCGAGCAAGCTCGCTCCTACAATGGACAGGCGTCAGCCTGGCAGCGTGATCCAGACCGCCTTGGTTTCGAGCAGGTAATCGAGCTGCTCGGCACCCAGGTCCTTGCCGAACCCGGACTGCTTGTAGCCACCGAACGGCATCGACGGATCGAGGGTGCCGTGGGCGTTGACGTAGACCGAGCCGGCCTTGAGGCGCGGGATCAGGCTGTGCACTTTGCCAAGGTCGTTGGAATACAGTGCGGCTGCCAGGCCGTAAGGCGAGTCGTTGGCCAGGGCCAGGGCCTCTTCTTCATCGTCGAAGGGTGCGGTGACCAGCACCGGCCCGAAGATCTCTTCCTGGACAATGCGCATGTCGTTGCGGCAATGGGCGAAGATGGTCGGCTCGACGAAGAAGCCTGGGCCTTCGACCGCTTGTCCGCCGTAGACCAGTTCGGCGCCTTCTGCCTTGCCGGTCTCGATGTACTCGGTCACGCGCTGCTTTTGCAGGGCCGAAACCAGTGGACCGATGAAGCAGTCCGGGTCCAGGCCCGGGGCCATTTTCAGGGTGCGCGTGTAGGCGATCAGCTCACCCAGGAATTGGTCGTAGACACTGCTATGAATATAGGCCCGTGTACCGGCGTCGCATACCTGCCCGGAGTTGAAAAACACACCGTTGGCGACCGCTTGGGCGGCGGCCGGGATGTCGGCGTCGGCGCAGACGATGACCGGTGATTTGCCACCGAGTTCGAGGGTCAGGCGCTTCATGTCATCCAGCGCTGCGCGACCGACTGTCTGGCCGACCGGGGTCGAACCGGTGAAGGTCAGTTTGTCGATGCCAGGGTGGGTGGCCATGGCCGCACCGACCACACTGCCGCGCCCGGTGACGATGTTGATCACGCCATCGGGGATGCCCGCTTCCTGCACCAGTTCAGCGAAACGCAGGGCCGACAACGAGGTCAGCTCGGCGGGCTTGACCACGACGGTGCAACCGGTCGCCAGCGCCGCGCCGAGCTTCCAGGCCATGGTCTGCAGCGGGAAGTTCCACGGCACGATGGCACCGACCACGCCGACCGCTTCCTTGCGGGTATAGGCCAGGTAGTTGCCCGGCAGCGAAGGTTCGACGGTACGGCCGTGCAGCTTGGTGGCCCAGCCGGCGAAGTAACGCAGGGTATCGACGGTGCCCTGGATGTCCACGTCCTTGGCGAAGGCTACGGATTTGCCCATGTCGATCGATTCGATTTCCGCCAGTTCGGCAGCGTTCCGTTCGATCAGGTCGGCCAGGCGTTGCATCATGCGCTCGCGTTCGGCCGGTTTGGCCTGGCGCCAGGCGCCGCCGTCGAACTGCGCGCGGGCGGCTTGCACGGCGCGGTCCAGGTCATCGGTGGTGCCCATGGGAATGCGGGTGATCAGGCCTTCGGTCGAAGGTTCGATGACATCGGAGGTCTGGCCGTCGCTGGCTTCGACCCAGGCGCCGCCGATGAACATTTTCTGGACCTTGCTGAGGAAGGTCTGGGTGGCTTCGCTGACGCCGAATTTCTGCAGGTAACTCTTGACGATCGTGTCCATTTTTATTCTCTCTGCCCGGCAGTCAGGCACTGCCGGGGCTCTGGCTTCTGAGCTTTGTGGTTTCGATATCAGGCTGGAGTGGTTTCGCTCTCGGCGGCCGCACGCACCTTGCCGCGCTCGTGGAAGATGAAACCGATGCTGTTGAGCAGCAGTTGCGCGGCGAGGATCGAGGTCATGCCGGTCGGGTCGTACACCGGCGCCACTTCCACCAGGTCCATGCCGACGATGTTGCCCTTGCTGCGCTTGGCCAGGGCCTGGATGATTTCCAGCACTTCGTAGTAGAGGAAGCCGCCGTGGCTCGGGGTGCCGGTGCCGGGGGCGATGGACGGGTCGAAACCGTCGATGTCGATGGTGATGTAGTAGTTGATGTTCTGCGGGATCAGCGCCAGCACACCCTCGACACCGAGGCGGCGCACGTCGCGCACCGAGAGGATTTTCGAGCCGGCCTCATGGGCCGCTTCGTAGTCGTCACGGTTGGACGACGACACGTTGCGGATGCCCATCTGGGTCATGCCGACGATGTGGTTCATTTCCGAAGCGCGGCGCAGCGGGTTGCCGTGGCCGTAGCGCACACCGTGGCGCTCGTCGACGAAATCCAGGTGCGCATCGAAGTGGATGATGTGGATCGGGCCGCGGCCCTCGAACGCCTTGATCACCGGCGCGTGCACCGAGTGGTCGCCGCCGAGCACCACCGGCATCACGCCGGCATCGAGGATCTTGCGCACGGCGTATTCGGTGTTCTTGTTGCTGGTGGCCATGTCGGTGTGGACGATGTCGGCATCACCGACGTCGACCATGCGCACGTCCGATGCGGTGAGGTACATCACGTCATCTTCATGATCGTAGGCACCGGCGTGGCCGAAGGAAAACAGCGTCGATGCTTCACGAATCCCGCGGGGTCCGAAGCGTGCACCGGAGCGCCACTGGGTGCCCATGTCGTTGGGCACGCCCAGCACCGCGACGTCGGCATCCAGTGCATCCCAATCGGTGCACACCGGGGATTTGCCAAAGGTGCAATGACCCACGAATGGCAGGTTCAGGCGTCCGGATTCATAACCGTTGTTCGACATTTCTAGCCTCTCCACTTCTTGTTATCGGCCTGGCGGACTGCAAGGCGACCGCCGTTGGAGAGACTATGGGCGCAGGTTTTCGTGGAAAAAATGCTAAACATCAGATACTCATATCGGCATTCCCGATGCGTCCACAGGCCGGAGGTCCAAGATGATCCAGCTGCACGATGTCGACCTGAAACTGCTCAGGGTGTTTGCCACGATTGTCCGCTGCGGCGGTTTCTCGGCCGCGCAGGCGGCGCTGAATGCCGGGCAGTCGACCATCAGCGAGCAGATGACCCACCTGGAAACCCGCCTGGGGGTCAAACTCTGCCAGCGCGGGCGCAGCGGCTTTCGCCTGACCGAACAGGGCGTGGCGATTCATGAAGCCACCCAGCGCCTGCTGTCGGCGGTGGAAAACTTCTGCATGGACGCCGACGTGCTCAAGCAGCACATCAGCGGCAAGCTCAACCTGGGGATCATCGACACCACGATCACCGACCCCGACTCACCGATCCCGCGCACCACCCAGCGCTTCGTCTCACGGGGCCATGACGTGCACCTGAACGTGTACGTCGGTACCCCGGCGGAGCTCGAAGAACGGGTGCTCGACGGTCGACTCCATCTCGCCATCGGGCACTTCCCGATCCATGTGCCGGGGCTGCTGCAATCGCCGCTGTACCAGGAAGCCCTGGGCTTGTATTGCGGGCGGCGCCACCCGCTGTTTGGCAGCCAGGCTGAAGGTGCGGAACTGCTCGAAGAAGTCGCTGCCGGGCGCATCGTCGTGCGTGGCTACATGCAGCAATACGACCTCGAGCACCTGGGCGTGAGCAAGGCGGCCGCCACCGTCGATAACATCGAGGCTTCGGCCATCCTGATCATCTCCGGCGCCTATGTGGGCTTCCTGCCCGAGCACTTCGCCAGCCAGTGGGTCAAGAGCGGCGAGATGCATCAACTGGCAGCCGCGAGCCTGCGCCTGAAGTCACCCTTCGATGTGATCACCCGGCGCGGTACGGCGCCGCCGCCCATCCTCCAGGCGTTCCTTGAGGACCTGGCCGCCAGCGCCCGTAAAACCGCCAAGCCGTGATATGACACTCGCCAAATTGAAATTTTGCCGGGCATACTGATTTTAGTTCGCCAACCTTGCAGGCCCGTCATGCGCATCCACGTCACCTTCATCGACCGCGTCGGCATCACCCAGGAAGTGCTGGCCCTGCTCGGTGGACGCAGTTTCAACCTGGACGCCGTGGAGATGGTCCCGCCCAACGTCTACATCGATGCGCCGACCCTCGGCGCCGAGGTGCTCGAAGAGCTGCGCGAAGCCCTGTTTGATGTGCGCGGCGTGCAGGCCGTGACCCTGGTCGACATCCTTCCGGGGCAACGCCGGCGCCTGCAACTGGACGCCTTGCTGGCCGCCAGTTCCGACCCGGTGCTGGCGGTGGATGACCGTGGTCATGTGCTGCTGGCCAACCCGGCGCTGATCGCCCTGTGCGGCCGCGAACCGGCCGGTGAATCGCTGACCGCCCTGTTCGACGATGCCGACTTGCAGCGCACTCTGATCGCCCATCATTTCCGCCTGCCGATGCACGAGGTCAGTCTCGGCGGCCAGACCTTGCTCCTCGACGCGATGCCGATCACCGACGCCGGTGCCCTGCTCACCCTGTATCAACCCAATCGCATCGGCGAACGCCTGTCGGCGCTGCACCACGACCATGCCGAAGGCTTCGATGCGCTGCTTGGCGAATCGCCGCCGATCCGCGCGCTCAAGGCCCGCGCGCAACGGGTCGCAGCATTGGATGCGCCACTGTTGATCCAGGGTGAAACCGGCACCGGCAAGGAGCTGGTGGCCCGTGCCTGCCATGCCATCAGCCCGCGTCACGACGCGCCCTTCCTGGCCCTGAACTGCGCGGCACTGCCGGAAAGCCTCGCTGAAAGCGAGCTGTTCGGCTACGCCCCCGGCGCCTTCACCGGCGCACAACGGGGCGGCAAGCTCGGCCTGCTGGAACTGGCCGACCAGGGCACGGTATTCCTCGATGAGGTGGGGGAAATGTCGCCCTATCTGCAAGCCAAGTTGCTGCGCTTCTTGAGCGATGGCTGCTTCCGTCGGGTGGGGGGCGACAAGGAAGTACGGGTCAATGTGCGGGTGCTCAGCGCGACCCACCGCGACCTGGAAAAAATGGTCGCCGAAGGACGTTTCCGCGAAGACCTGTTCTACCGCCTCAACGTGCTCAACCTGCAAGTGCCGCCGCTGCGCGAGCGCGGTCACGACATTCTGCTGATGGCCAATCACTTCATGCAACAGGCCTGCGCGCAGATCCAGCGACCGGCCTGTCGCCTGGCGCCGAGCACCTTCAGTGCCCTGCTCGGCAACCGCTGGCCGGGCAACGTGCGACAACTGCAAAACGTGATCTTTCGTGCGGCGGCGATCTGCGAAAATCCGCTGGTGGACATCGACGACCTCGACATCGCCCGCACCGCCGTCGAGCGGCAAAACGACGGCGAAGTGGGCAGCCTGGAAGAGGCCGTTGGCGACTTTGAAAAGAACCTGCTGGAACAGCTTTACCGCAGTTATCCGTCCAGTCGGTTGCTCGCTGCGCGGTTGCAGACATCCCATAGCGCCATCGCGATTCGCCTGCGCAAGTACGGGATTCCCAACAAACCGTAAGACTGACTCGGTCAAAATGTGGGAGCGGCGGTGCGGCGATCCGACTTGCTCGCGAATGCGGTGTGTCATTCACCATCAGTGTTGCCTGACAGGGCGCCTTCGCGAGCAAGCCCGCTCCCACAAGGGGATCAGTGTTGTGGTTGGATTCCATGTCTTAAAATCGATACGGCGTAGCGAAATCAAGACAACCACTTGCCTGCCAGCAATCACGGCGCTTGCGTCCGGGGCTTTGCTTGCCCGTATTGATTTCAATACAGCACTCGTCATCCCTTTCTTGTAAAAACACCTTAAGCCATTGATTTAAAACGACTAATAAACATTGGCACCGCCCTTGCTATCACTCCTCCAACCCCGCTCGTCGCCCCGCCACGAGCCTTAAAACAATAAGGAGTTGATATGAGCCAATTGCGTTTTACCGTCGATCACGAATGGTTGCGCCTTGAGAGCAATGGCCTGGTCACCGTCGGCATCACGGCGTTTGCCCAGCAGGCGCTGGGGGATGTGGTGTTCGTTCAGGTGCCTGAATTGGGCGCCTTCGGTGCCGGCGCTGAAGTGTCGGTGCTGGAGTCGGTGAAAGCGGCCAGCAGCATCGGCATGCCGCTGGACGGTGAGGTGGTCGAGGTCAATGACACGCTGGAGGGCACTCCGGAACTGGTCAACGAAGACCCGTTGGGCGAAGGCTGGTTCTTTCGCTTCAAGCCGGTCGATGTCGAGGCGCTGGGAGATCTACTGGATCAAGACGCCTACGAACGCCTGACCGCCGAACACGCCGACGCTTGAAGCCCCCACGAATCCGGAAAAAGGACCACACCATGTTCAGCAAACACGACCAGATCAAAGGCTACGACGACGAACTGCTGGCGGCGATGAATGCCGAGGATGCCCGGCAGGAACACCATATCGAACTGATCGCCTCGGAAAACTACACCAGCCAGCGGGTCATGCAGGCCCAGGGCAGCGGCCTGACCAACAAGTACGCCGAAGGGTATCCGGGCAAGCGCTACTACGGTGGCTGTGAGCACGTCGATGTGGTCGAGCAACTGGCCATCGATCGCGCCAGACAACTGTTCGGCACCGACTACGCCAACGTCCAGCCGCACTCCGGCAGCCAGGCCAACGCCGCGGTTTATCTGGCGTTGCTGCAAGCGGGCGACACCGTGCTCGGCATGAGCCTGGCCCACGGCGGCCACTTGACCCACGGCGCCAAGGTGAGTTTTTCCGGCAAGCTGTACAACGCCGTGCAGTACGGCATCGACACCGCCACCGGCCTGATCGATTACGACGAAGTCGAGCGTCTGGCACTGGAGCACAAGCCGAAGATGATCATCGCCGGCTTCTCGGCCTATTCGAAGACCCTGGACTTCCCGCGCTTCCGTCAGATTGCGGACAAGGTCGGCGCCTACTTCTTCGTCGACATGGCTCACGTCGCCGGCCTGGTGGCCACGGGTCTGTACCCGAACCCGCTGCCCTACGCCGACGTGGTCACCACCACCACGCACAAGACCCTGCGCGGCCCCCGTGGCGGTCTGATTCTGGCCAAGGCCAACCCGGAGCTGGAGAAGAAACTCAATGCCGCGGTGTTCCCCGGTGGCCAGGGTGGCCCGCTGATGCACGTGATCGCCGCCAAGGCCGTGTGCTTCAAGGAAGCGCTGGAGCCGGCATTCAAGACGTATCAGGCGCAGGTGATCCGCAACGCCCAGGCCATGGCGCAGGTGTTTATCGAGCGCGGTTATGACGTGGTGTCCGGCGGTACCGACAACCACCTGTTCCTGGTCAGCCTGATCCGCCAGGGCCTGACCGGCAAGGACGCCGACGCCGCCCTCGGGCGTGCCGGCATCACCGTGAACAAGAACGCCGTGCCCAACGATCCGCAATCGCCCTTCGTGACCTCCGGCCTGCGCATCGGTACGCCGGCGATCACCAGCCGTGGCTTCAAGGAAGCGCAAAGCATCGCCCTGGCCGGGTGGATCTGCGACATCCTCGATCACCTGGGCGATGCCGACATCGAAGCCAATGTCGCCCGACAGGCAGCCGCCCTGTGCGCCGACTTCCCGGTCTACCGCGACTGACCCCACAACACAAAACCCTTGTGGGAGCGGGCTTGCTCGCGAAGGGGCCGTGTCAGTCGACATCAATATTGACTGACACGCCGCCTTCGCGAGCAAGCCCGCTCCCACAGGATCTGCGCAATTGCACAAGGAAAGCACCATGAATGCCATTGTCGCATCGACCGGCAAGAGCCCGGCGAAAGTAGAAATCGGCACCAAACTGCGCGGCGCGGACAAGGTCGCGCGGATTCCGGTGAAGATCATTCCCACGGATGAATTCCCGCGCAAACCCGACTGGATTCGCGTGCGCATGCCGATCTCTCCCGAGGTCGAGCGGATCAAGCAACTGTTGCGCAAGCACAAGCTGCACAGCGTCTGCGAAGAAGCCTCGTGCCCGAACCTCGGCGAGTGTTTTTCCGGTGGCACCGCGACCTTCATGATCATGGGCGACATCTGCACCCGGCGCTGTCCGTTCTGCGATGTCGGCCATGGCCGGCCCAGGCCGCTGGACGTCAACGAGCCGATGAACCTGGCCGTGGCCATCGCCGAACTGCGCCTGAAGTACGTGGTGATCACCTCGGTGGATCGCGACGATTTGCGCGACGGCGGCGCCCAACACTTTGTCGATTGCCTGCGGGAAATCCGCAAGCTGTCCCCCGGCGTGCAGCTGGAGACCCTGGTGCCGGACTATCGCGGACGCATGGACGTGGCCCTGGCGATCACCGCCACTGAGCCGCCGGATGTGTTCAACCACAACCTGGAAACCGTACCGCGCCTGTACAAGGCCGCGCGCCCCGGCTCGGACTTCGAGTGGTCACTGGACCTGCTGCAGAAGTTCAAGCTCGCGGTGCCCCACGTACCGACCAAATCCGGCCTGATGCTGGGCCTGGGCGAAACCGACGAGGAAGTCATCGAAGTCATGCAGCGCATGCGCGAGCACGACATCGACATGCTGACCCTCGGCCAGTATCTGCAGCCCTCGCGCAGTCACTTGCCGGTGCAGCGCTTCGTGCACCCGGACACCTTTGCCTGGTTCGCCGAGGAAGGCACGCGCATGGGCTTCAAGAACGTGGCGTCCGGTCCGCTGGTGCGCTCGTCCTATCACGCCGACCAACAACTTCATGGAGGTGCCGGCGGTTTCCAGCCATGATGGAGTGACTGGTCATGCATGGAGCCGTTCCCGATGCCGCGTTCACCCTGTCTGTTGTTGCTGTGCCTGAGCCTTGCCCTGCCGTGCATGGCCGACGACTCGAAACCCGGGCACATGCTGTATGTGCGCAGCGTCGACCCGGGCATCGTGCAGGACATCCGCTACGCCAGCGCACACAATTTCACCGGGCACCCGCTCGACGGCTACCAGGCGGCGGAGTGCCTGCTATCGCAGGACGCGGCGAAGGCGTTGGCCCGAGTGCAAAGCGCACTGAAAGCCGAAGGCTACGGCTTGAAGGTATTCGACTGCTATCGCCCGACCCGCGCGGTGGCGGACATGGGCCGCTTCGCCCATGAACCCGGCGACCCGCTCAAGACCGAGTTCTATCCACGGGTCGACAAGCAGGACTTCTGGCGCCTGGGGTATGTGGCCCGGGTGTCCAATCACTCCCGGGGCAACACCGTCGACCTGACGATGACCGGCCCCGACGCCCTGCCCGCCGACACCTGGACGCCTTCGGTGAAACCGGTGGATTGCACGGCGCCTTACGGCGAGCGCTGGCACGACGGCGCGCTCGACATGGGCACCGGGTTCGACTGCTTCGATGAGCGCGCGCACACCGACTCGGCGCTGATCAACGCCACGGCCAAGGCCAATCGCCAGCGACTGACCGATGCCATGGCCAAGGAAGGCTTTGTGGGTTATTCGGCCGAGTGGTGGCACTTCACGTACAGCGGCAATCCGCCGAAGCCGGACGTCATGGACTTCCCCATCACGCCGTTGGCGCCATGAACCCTCTGCTCAAGGCCCTGTTGATGGCGTTTTTTCCGCTGGCCGCCATGGCCCAGGGACTCGACGGCAGCGACCAACTGATCGTGGTCACCAGTAAAGGCTGGGATGACATCCAGGGCACTGCCCAGCGCTATGAACGGCACGGGCAGACCTTACGCAAATTCGAAGCGCCCTTTGCCGTCGTTCTCGGCAAGAACGGCATGGGCTGGGGCAAGGGGCTGCTCGACAACGGGCCACCTGAAGGACCGGTCAAACAGGAAGGCGACGGCAAGGCGCCAGCCGGGATGTTCAAGCTGGGCACGGCGTTTGGCTACGCGCCTTCGGCCGAAACCCGCCTGCCCTATCTGTCGCTGACACCGGGCATCGAATGCGTGGATGACAGCCAATCGACTCGCTACAACGAACTGGTCGACGGCGCGGTCGTCGAAAAAGACTGGAGCAGCTCCGAACGGATGCGCCGCCCGGATGAGTTGTACCGCCAGGGCATTTTCATCCAGCACAACACCCCGGCCTCTCCCGCTGCCGGCTCGTGCATTTTCTTCCACATCTGGCGCGGCCCCACGGCGCCGACCCGTGGCTGTACGGCCATGGACCCGGCGGATATCGAGCGGCTGCTGGATTGGCTGGACCCTGGCAAATCCCCGGTGCTGGTGCAACTGCCTGAAGCGCAGTACGAGCAGTTGCGTGAGCGCTGGAAGTTACCTGAGCGTTGATTAAGAGCAACACCAAACCTGTGGCGAGGGAGCTTGCTCCCGCTGGACTGCGTAGCAGTCCCATCTTTTAGGGCCGCTACGCGCCCCAGCGGGAGCAAGCTCCCTCGCCACAGGTACTCGCCGCTCTTCCGGTGTTAACCCCGCTCAACCACCACAGCACCCATCGACGGCTTGGCCAGCGCGTAGTAGATCACCCCAGGCACCAACAACCCGACAATCCACGAAATGTCCACGCCGCCCAGTTGCGCAACCATCGGCCCGGAGTAGAAATGGGTGTCGACAAAGGGCAACTGGATCAACACGCCGATCACATAGACGCTGATCCCCAGCACGTTCCAGCGACCGTAGCGGCCTGTCGGGTCGGACAGCGCCGGGATGTCGTAGCGTTCCTTGTTGATGAAGTAGTAGTCCACCAGGTTGATCGCGCTCCACGGGGTGAAGAACGTCAGCAGGAACAGGATGAAGTACTTGAACGAGTTGAGGAACGAGTACTGCCCCGCCAACGCCAGTGCGGTGGACGCCGCGACGATCAGCAGCACAAACAGCATGCGCTGGCAGGCGCTGAATTCCAGGCGGCGGCGAAAGCCACTGATGATGGTGGCGATGCACATGAAGCTGCCGTAGGCGTTGAGGGTGGACACCGTGACCTTGCCGAACACAATGCTCAGGTACAGCAAGGAGGCGATCACACCGCTACTGCCCAGACCGACAATGGTCGCCACTTCGTGCCCACGGAAATTCGCTCCGGCCAATGCGGCGGCGAACACCCCGAGCACCATCGAGGTCTGGGCCCCCAACACTGTGCCGAGGCCCACGGCGGTGAAGGTTTTCCACGATGAGGTATTGCTCGGCAGGTAGCGCGAGTAGTCCGCCACATAAGGGCCGAAAGCGATCTGCCAGGACGCCGAGAGCGACACCGCCAGCAAGAACGTGCTCCAGCTGAAATGACGGTTGTCGAGCAGCAGGCCGATGTCGTTGAGGGTCATCAACCGGGTGAACAGGTAGGCGAAGGCGATGATGCCCAGCACACTGGCCACCCGCCCGACCAGGTGAATCACCCGATAGCCGAAGATCGTCAGGAACGCGATGCACGCCGCGAAAATCAGGATGCCGGCGCTGTCGCTGACGCTGATCAACTGCGCAATCGCCTGCCCCGAGAGCACCGCGCCGGTGGCGCTGAAACCGAGGTACATCAGACACACCAGGACAATCGGGATCGCCGCGCCGTACACCCCGAACTGCACACGGCTGGAGATCATCTGCGGCAGCCCGAGCTTCGGCCCTTGCGCCGCGTGCAGCGCCACCACGGCGCCGCCGAGCACTTGCCCGATCAGCAAGCCGATCAGCGACCAGAACACATCGCCGCCCAGTACCACGGCGAGGGCGCCGGTGACGATGGCGGTGATCTGCAGGTTGGCGCCAAGCCACAGGGTGAACTGGCTGTAGAGGCTGCCGTGACGCTCGGCCTCGGGAATGAAATCGATCGAGCGGGTCTCGATCAGGGGACTGCGTTGCGCACTCATGACGGTGTTTCCTTTGAGGAACTGTTTTTGTTGTCGGGGGTGTACTTAAAAGGTCTTGGTGGCGCTGGCAACGACCGTGGCCGAACACAGGTCGTCATAGCCATACCAACCGCTGCACTCGCTTTTCGACAAGTCCGTGTCGACGTAGCTCAGGCCCCAGGTCACACCGACGAAGTCGCGTGTCAGCTTGGCCTCCCACTCGTAGTAAGACTCGCGGTTATCGCCACTGGCGGACCAGAACGCGGGGTCTTTCACATCGTTGCGTCCAAAGCGCAGGTCCAGGCCGACTTCAGCCGGCAGATCGATTTTGTAGCCCAGGTAGGTGTAAAGGGTGTCCTGGTCCTCGCCGAAAAAGTTCGGTGTGTCCTTTGAGTAATAGGCACCGAGCTTGACGCCATACAGATCGACAATGGCGTAGACCTCGCTGAGGTTGAATTCGGCGTTTTTCGGGTAGTCGTACTTGATGTAGCCCAGGTCCAGGCTGATGGCCTCGGTCGCCTGCCAGAAGTAACCTGCGTAGTACTCAAGCTCCTGCCGGGTATCGAAGTCGCCACCGAAATCCACGTTGGAGGTCCAGGCGCCGATGTACAGGCCACTGCTGTGCAGCAGCGTTGCCCCGCCCTGCACGGCCGGATCCCCCAGGGTTTGCGAGATGCCACGGGTACGGTAGTCGCTGACCACGCCCAGGGTCATGTCAAGGCTGAAGTCATCGTTGAGGGCCAGGGCGTGGCTGCTCAGGGGGGCCAATGCCAGTGCGGCGAGGGTCAATGCTGAAAGTGCGTTCATACAGTTCTCTTGTTGTTATGGCGTACGGGGAATTTCAGGCATGGCGATGCCAGGCCCCTCGCGCTGCGAGGGGCTGGCGGTTTTTGCGTATGTCGGGTGTTCGCAGGTCAGGACGCTGGGGCGTAGACCTGCTTGCCGGCGAAGAAGGTGTTCAGGACTTTGGTTTCGAACAGGTCGTCATCGCTGACCTTGAACACGTCGCGGTCGAGAATGATCAGGTCAGCCTGCTTGCCCGGTGCCAGCGAGCCGATCTGCTTGTCCAGGCCCAGGGTTTTCGCGGCATTGAGGGTGTAGGCATAGAACATGGTCTGGCGGTCGATGCTTTCCTTGGCATTGAGTACGCCCAACGGTCCTTTGCGCGTGCTGGCCTGGGCAATGGCGTTGAACGGATTGGCGCTCGACACCGGCCAGTCGCTGCCACCGGCAATCGTTGCACCGGCGTCATGCAGGGACCGCGCGGGATACTGGTAACCGTAGGCAAAGGCGCTGATGTAGGGCTTGACCAGTTCGACGGTGTAGGACTCGCCAGTGGCCCACAGCAGTTGCATCGAGGCGATCACGCCCAGTTGCTTGAAGCGCGAAAACTCCTTGGGATTGACCAGTTGCAGGTGCGCGACGCTGTGCGGCACTGGCTTCGGGCTGAGCTTGCGCGCATAGGCCACGCCATTGAGCGCTTCACGCACCGCGCGGTCGCCGACGGCGTGCATGTGCACGATCCAGCCGCGTTTTTCCGCCGCCACCACCAGTTCACCGAAGTGCGCCGGGTCGGTCAGCAACTGACCATTTTTATGGCTGTTCTTGAACGGCACGATGACCGCTGCGGTCTGCCCCGGGAACTCGAGAATGCCGTCGACAAAGACCTTGATGCCGGGGAACGTCAGGTTAGGCACGCCTTCGAACTGCTTCATCACCGTGGCGATCACTTCCAGGTCGGCGGGTTTGCTCTTCGGGTTGGTGACCATCAACGCGGCAACGTGGGCGCTGAGTTCGCCGTTCTGCGCCAACGCCTTGTACAGCGGCAGGACGCCGACGGTTTCTGCGGTGGCATGGAAATCGAACAGTGAGTCTTCACTGCCGCCGTTCGCCGCAGCGTCCATCCACGCCGTGATGCCGAACTGGTTGTTGACCCGCACCGCCTCTTTCGCGGCCTTGAGCATGGTCTCCTGGCTGGGCGCGGGAATCCCGCTGCGCACCACGTCCCAGCGTGATTCGGCAAAGTAGCCGTTCGGCGTGAAGTCCGCTTCATGGCCGACGTAACCGCGCTCTTTCTCCGGCAGGCTCTTGACCAGTGCCGCGTCGATGTTCAGACGCTTGAGCATCGCGTTGTTGGCCCAACCGGTGTGGCCGTCGATGCCGCTGAAGACGACAGGCTGATCGGCCCAGCGCCCCTGATTGAACACCTTGCCCAGTTCACGGCTTTTTTCCCAATAGGCCGAACTGACCCCGGCGACGCTGATCACATCGCCAGCCCGGGCACGCCCGGCCTTGTCCTCTTCAATCAACCACTGCTCCAGTTCCGGCAGCGGTTTGACTTCGTCCAGCAGGTTGGCCTTCATGCTGTCGAACGCCCCCACCACCGGGTGGCTATGGGTGTCGATCATGCCTGGCATCAACACCTTGCCCGCCAGGTCGATGCGCTGGGTCTTGGCATCGGCCAGGGCGTTGATTTCGGCATCGCTGCCAACTTTCAGAATCTTGCCGTCTTGCACCGCAACAGCCTGCACCAGCGTCTGGCCGGGTTCAGCGGTAAAGACCTTGCCGTTGAACAACACCAGGTCAGCGGCGGCCATCGCCGGCACCGACGACAAGGCCAGTGCGGCGGCCAACAGGTTTGGAATCAATCGCATCGGAACGCTCTCTGGTTTTTATTGGGCGGATCGGGAAGTAACGGCCTGGGAAACCACGTTTGGCGCAAGCCCCAGGAACGGCGCCTTGGCCCACACGACCTTGCCGCCGACCAGCGTCAACAGCACGTCATTGCGGCCCAGCGCCTCCTCGGGTACCTGCATGAAGTTCTTGTCGAGCACGATCAGGTCAGCGAACTTGCCGACTTCGACCGAGCCCAGCACCGCCTCCAGCTTCAGCTGTTGGGCGGCATTGAGGGTGATGCTGCGCAGCACTTCGGCTCGCGACATGGCCGGATCGCTGTTGAGTCGCCCGGCATATTTGGGTCCATAGCTGTGCGGGTTGGTGGGGTCGCCGGAGCGGGTGACACCGACTTTCAGCGCCAGGAACTCATCGAGGGGATCGACCGGCCAGTCGCTGCCAAACGCCACACGGCCGCCGGCACGGGCGATGCTGCCCGAGGGTTCCATGCGCTCGAAACGCTCGGCGCCGAGGTGATCGCTGGTGCCGTCGACCGTGGACGGTGCCTGCTGCGCCCACTGGAACGACATGGTCGCGGTGACATCCAGCGCCTTGAAGCGTGGGTAGTCGGCAGGATCGACCGACTCGGCGTGCGCGATGGCCGGGCGGAAGTCCGTACCGGGCAGTTCTTTGCGCACATAGGCGACGCTGTCCAGTGCATCGCGCACCGCGCGCTCGCCGGTGGCGTGCAGGTGCGGATCGAGACCGGCCTTGACCGCTTGCAGCACCAGCGGATTGAGCACTTGCGGCGGGAAGTACAGCTCGCCCAGGTTCTTGCCCGGCGTCCACTGCGGTGCCTTGTCGGTGCCGCTGTTGTGCAGGTACGGGGTCAACAGGGCGCCGGTGTCCGCCGGGGCATTGATGATGCCGTCCATGAACAGTTTGACGTGGCGCATGCTCACGCCCGGCGCGACATGCACGTCGCCCTGGTCGTAGGTGCTGGCCAGGGCCTTGGCCTCGGCGATGGTTTTCACCGGGTCGGCGGCCGCGGCGGCCGGGTCCAGCTTGATCGCCAGCAAGGCCCGGGCGGTCAGTTCGCCGGACTTTTGCAGAGTGGTGAAGGCCTTGCCGCTTTCCGGCCCCGACAGGGCATCGAAGAAGCTGGTGATGCCTTGCTGGCGCATGGCGTCGAGGGCCGCACGGGTCTGGTTGAGCTTTTCTGCGTCGGTGGCGGGCGGCACCACGGCGGCCAACGACTCGGCGGCGCCGTCTTCGCAGATGCCGTTCGGGTTGCCGGCGCTGTCACGTCGGTACTTGCCGTCTTCGGGGTCGGGGGTGTTCTTGTTGATCCCGGCCAGTTCCAGGCCGCGAGAGTTGGTCAGCACGGTGTGAAAATCGGTGGAGCGCACCTGGATCGGACGCTTGGTCTTGAGTGCGTCCAGGGTCGACTTGTCGGCGTCGCCGTCAAGCCCGGTCATGCCCATGCGGTCCCAGCTGCCGACTTCCAGCCAGACATCCGGGCCCTTGTCCTTCTCGGCATCGAGGCAGGCCTGGATGCTCGCCTGAAACTGCGCGCGGGTCATGGTCTGGTATTTCAGGTCGCACAGCGTCATGGCGCGACCGCCATCCCCCGGGTGCATGTGCGCATCGACGAAGCCCGGCATCAACATGCGCCCGGCCAGGTCGATCAGTTGTGTCTGCTTGCCGATGTAGCCGTCGACCCCGGCATCGCTGCCGACGTAGACGATCTTGCCGCCCGAAATGGCGATGGCCTGCTGCACGGAATTCTGGCCATCGACCGTGTAGACGTAGCCATTGCGCATGACCGTGTCGGCGGGTGTCGCCGCCAACGCCATGCCGGAGAATGTCGTGGTCGCCGCAATGGCGACAAAAAGCCTGGAAAGTCTCAAATGCCTCACCCCTGTTCTTATTGTTTTGAAGCGGCCCGAACGGCTGCACAAGCCCTTGTATAGACAGGGCCTACCCTATAGGGCGCAGCGTTCGAATGGACCTCTGCAAATGAGGAGGGGTCAGGCAAATAATTGAAACGGCTGGGATTAATCCCGGCGCACGGACTCCGTCAGCGCGCCCGGCGAGCGCAGGACCGAGCCCAGTTCCACCTTGCTTTTCACACCGAGCTGCAAGTAGCAGTTACGCAGATAGGTGCGCACGGTCGCGGGGCTCAGGGCGAGGAGTTTGGCGATTTCCTTGTAGGAATGGCCGGCGGCGAACAGCATCGCTGCCGTGCGCTCCCGAGGTGCCAGGCCGTCCCCGCCCGAGGGCGCATCGAGGGACAGGATGACGTGTTCGGCGTTGGGGCTCAGGGTCAGGGCGCAGCGGCCCAGGCGGATCACGCAGGGGGCTTTGGACAATTGCGCGATCACCTCCGGTGGCAGCGTGGAACCGCTCCAGCCGGGCAGTTCGCGCTGGATGGCAACACACAACCTGGCCCCCACATAGAGCAGACTGCCGTCCATGCGCGTGATGCCAAAATCACTCGCGCCGTTTTCGCTGTCGAAGCGAATCATGTCCTGCACCTGGAACCGCCACAGCTGGAACAGGTGATCGCAGAACGCCAAAAACAGCTCGGCTTCGTTCTCCTCGAACGCCTGTTCATCCTCACCCCGGTAGAGGCAGACGAAAAACATCAGGCCACTTTCGGGCAATTCGTAGGTGATGCTCATCAAGTGATAGAGATCGAAGCGCCGGGCGAAATCATTGACTGCCTCGCAAGGGTCGGTGAAACCCTTGTCGCGCACCACTTCACCGGGATGATTGAGCGTGGCGTAGGAGAACTGATCGTTGGCCGCCACCGGATGCCATTCGGCGGCAAAGGATTCAGGGAGATTGATGCTGCCATGCATCCAGCTTTGCATGGGCACATCATGACCTGGCGCAGACATTTCGCCCCACCAGGCAGAGGCGAAGGGCACCAGTTGACCGAAGGCCTGCAGGCCATCGGCGATGAACCGCGACGATCCGCTCTCCCGCGCCAGCCGGCCAAGGTGCAATACGCAATGATTGAACGCCTTGAGCGTGACCATCGTTGCGTCACCGTCGACTTTATTTCCCGCCCCCATCATTGCGATCCCGTTCACTGCATGGCCTTTCGTTTCGACGATGCCATAGGCCCCTGACGGGCGTCCAGCACGCAATGACATCATCGGTTACAAAGTGCTGTGCAACCCGTACAGCTGTGGCCGGCGATCCTGATGCAGGTCGTTGCGCGCGCTGATGCGCTTGTTGCGCGCTTCGGCGAGGTTCAGCGTCGCCAGCAGGATCTGCTCGCCGCCCTGCTCCGCCGGCCCGGCCAAGGGATAACCGTCAGCATCGACGATGACCGACCCTTGCACCCAACCGACCCCGCGTTCATGGCCATAGCGATCGCACGCTGCAATGAACAGGCGATTCACCGAGGCATTGGCCTGCACCCGCAAGACTTCCGCCGGGCGCTCGGTCTGCGGCCGCGGACCGTCGGGCCAGTTGACCGGCGCGCACAACAGATCGGCGCCGGCCAGCGCCGCAAGACGCACCCACTCGGGGAATTCCAGGTCGTAGCAGATCAGCATGCCGAGCCGTCCATGCAGCGTTTCGATCACCGGCGGCGGCGCATCGCCGGCGGTGAAGATGTCCTTTTCGGCATCCCACAGATGCGCCTTGCGGTACACCGCGCGCAGGCCATTGGCGTCGATCATCGCCGCGCTGTTGGCCAGCTCATCGCCGGGCAGGCGTTCGCAGAAGCCGCCGACGATCACCAGGTTCAGCTCACGGGCCAGGGCCTGCCACAACTGCAATGTCGGACCGTCAACGGTTTCCGCCAGGCTCAGCGCTTCGTCGCGGTCGGCAAACACATAGCCGCTCTGCACCAGCTCAGGCAGCACGACGACTTGCGCCCCCTGGTGCGCCGCCTGGCGAATCGCGCGCTCGGTGAGCGTGCGGTTGTAGGCCAGGTCACCTATTTTCGGTGCCAGTTGGCAACAGGCGACCACGGTATTTTTTGCGTTGTTCAACGCCCTGCCTCCGCAGATGAATGGGTCATGGCGACGATGTCGCTCTCGCTCAGTGCATCGATCACCCGGCGTTCGGCGGCCAGGTCAATCGAGCGGCTGAGCAGGTAATAGGTCAGCCCCGACACCACCAGGCCCACCAGCCAGGCGATGTCCACGCCTTCGAGCACCCGCGCCAGCGGGCCGACGAAAACCTCTTTGCCGGCGGCGGCATCGAAGATGTAGAAGAACGGCACCATCGCGGCAAAGCCGATCAGGTACGAGACGATGCCGCGAAATTGCCAGGCGCCGTAGATGCCCTTTGGTGTGAAGAAATGCGGGATCGCATAGCGGCCCCTGCGCACAAAGAAGTAGTCCACCAGGTTGACCGCGGTCCACGGCACGAGGAAGTACAGCAACAGCACCAGGAAGGTGTTCAACAGCGCGATACCGTCACCTTTGATCGACAGCACGCAGGTCAACAGAACCACGCTGATCACACTGATCGACAGCACGCGGGCGCGGGGAGTCGGGGTGATTTTCCTGATCGAGTCGACACCGGTCAGCAGCGTCAGCATGGCGCTGTAGGTGTTGAGCGCGATGATCGGCAGGAAGCCCGCCACCGAGACGATCACCAGCAGATTGCCCAACCCCGGCACCATGGAAGAACCGACCTGATTCAACGCCACCAGTGCATCCGCGGCTTTCAACTGCTGCGCCAGCCAGGCGCCGAGGCCGATCATCCAGCTGCCGGACAACGAGGCACCGATGAACACCGCCGCGATCAATTTCACCCGGCTGGTGTTTTTCGGCAGGTAACGGGAATAGTCGGACACGTAGGGCGCATAGGAAATGTTGTAGCTGGCACCGATGGCGAACAGCGTGGCGAAGGCCACCCAGTTGAAACCCAGATCGGTCGCCGGCGTGACACCTTCCTGACCCGCACCGAACATCAGGGCGATGGTCACCAGGGCGTACAGCGGCAAGGTCGCCAGCAAGGCCCACTTGAACGCCTTGTGCATCAGGTCGTGGCCGTAGATCGACAACAGCGCACCGATCAGCACCACGGTGACGGCGACGATGGTCGGGTCGATGCCGAACACATGTTCCAGGCCGTTCATGATCAGCGAGATGTTCACCACGTTGAATCCGACGAACACGAACATGGTCGCCATCAACGCCAGGATCACCCCGCGATAACCGAACTGGGCGCGGGACTGGATCATCTGCGGCAGTCCCATTTCCGGGCCCTGGGAGCCGTGGAACGCCATGAAAATGGTGCCGAACATGATGCCCAGGGCACCGGCGAGCAGGGTCCACAGTGCGGACAAGCCGAGGCTCGGGCCGACAAAGCCGATGGAGATGGTGAAGAAGTGGAAGTTGCCCAGGAACCAGAACGGTCCCTGGCTGCTGAGTTTGGCGTGACGTTCGTTTTCCGGAATGTAATCGATGGAGTGGCCTTCGATGGCCAATCCGCCACTCGCCTCGGCGGCGCGCGCAGACACTGGGGAACCTGACATACGATTGTTCCTATGCTGGTGTTTGTTGTTTTTGTGGTTACAGCGCTCGCTACGACGTCCAGATCGGGTGAAACTCCAGAAAAAGCTGACGATGACGCTGGTTTCACGGCAATGTAGGGTGTGAGTCCGGGCAATAAAATATCGCAGGCACACTGTTCACATAGATCAGCGCCTATGTAATCGAGAACCGGGAGCCCCCATGCTGGGAACTGTTACGGAGCTGGATCTGCGTCTGATCCGGGTATTTCTGACCGTCGTCGAGGCCGGCGGCATCTCGGCGGCGCAAACCGCCCTCAACACCACGCAGCCGACGATCAGCGCGCAATTGGCGACGCTGGAAGCGCGGGTCGGTTTCCGTCTGTGCGAACGCGGACGTGGCGGGTTTTCCGTCACGCCCAAAGGCACGCAGTTCATCGAGGCGGCCCGACGCTTGCTGGCGGCGGCCGAAGGATTCCGGGTCGAGGTGCAGCACATCAACCGCAAAGTCTCGGGCAGCATCAACATCGGCCTGCTGGGGCAGATCGATCCGGTGGCGAACAAGAAAATCGGCCTGGCCATTGCCCGTTTGCGGGCTCGGCACGAGGGGCTGTACTTCCATTTCACCGAGCTGTCGTCGTCGCTGCTGGAAGAGAAAATCATCAACGGCCATATCGACCTGGCCATTGGTTACTTCTGGCACCGCTTGCCCAGCATCGATTATTTCCCGTTGTTCCCGGAAACCCAGATTGCCTACTGCGCGCCCTCGCATCCGTTGTTCGACCAGGTCGGCGCACTGACCCGCGAAGATGTCAGCGGCTTTGACTGGGTCTGGCCGAGCCATCCGCTGCCGGAGATGCCGGCCCCCACCTCCCTCGAACGCCTGACCGTGCTCACCGACAGCATGGACGGCGCGGCCCTGCTGATCCTGTCCGGCCAGCACCTGGGGTTTCTGCCACAGCACTACGCGACCCGGCATGAACAGCTGGGGCAATTGCACCCGCTGAACCCGGATCTGCTGCGTTATGAGGTGAGCTTTCATGCGGCGGTGCGGCATTCATCTCGTCAGAAGGACCTGGTGAGTGCGTTCCTCAACGAGCTGATGGAGATTTTCGGAGCGGTGTAGGGCTCTGTGGGAGCGGGCTTGCTCGCGAAAGCGTCGCTACAGTCAATATTGATGTTGACTGATACACCGCTTTCGCGAGCAAGCCCGCTCCCACAGGGGGATGTGGTGGGATCAGAAATGGATGTCCTTGGCCGGGATCACGTCGATTCGCGCCACGGAACCGGTCAGGCGCTTCAGGTCCTTGTTGTGTTCGGCGATGATGTCTTCGGCGGTCTGGTTGCCGTTGTCGACGGTGGAATGAGCATCGCTCGCCAGTACCACGTCATAGCCCAGTTTCAGGGCCTGGCGCACGGTGGAGTTGATGCAGTAATCCGTCTGCAAACCACAGATGACCAGGCGCTCGAAGTCCTGCACCGGTAAAAGATTTTGCAGGTGGGTCTTGTAGAACGAATCCGGGGTGGTCTTGCGCACGCGATGATCCGTGGGCGAGGTTTGCAGTCCTGCGGCCAGTTGCCAGCCGGGAACATCATGCGCCAGCGGGCTGCCCGTTTCTTCGTGCTGGATCAGCACCACGGTCACGCCGGCCTTGCGCGCCCGGGCAGACAGGTCATTGATGGTGTTGATGACTCGTTCGATCTCGAAGCACTCGTACTCACCGCAACACAAGGCCTGCTGGACGTCGATGATTAACAACGCAGTGGTCATGATTTCCTTCCTTGAACGGTCGATGGTTCAGGGGACGAACATAAGCCCGCCCCCCTCCGGACACAACCCTCAATAACCCAGCGACAACCCGGTGTTACGCCGAGGGTCGTTCGCCCCGTAGAAACGGTTCTTGCCCACCGGCTTGCCCCCCAGGGACGGCGCACCGACCAGGATCGCCGCCAGGTGGTTGGCGTCCTGTGGACCGGCAAACTTGTGCCCCCAGCTTTCCAGGATCTTCACCGTGTCCGGGCTGGTGGTGAACGCTTCCAGGTTGGTTTCCTCCGGCAGCCACTGTTGGTGGAAACGCGGCGCATCCACTGCTTCCTGGATGTTCATGCCGTAGTCGATCACGTTGAGCATGGTCAGCAAGGTCGCGGTGATGATGCGGCTGCCACCCGGGGTGCCGACCACCATCACCACTTTGCCGTCCTTGGTGACGATGGTCGGGCTCATGGACGACAGCGGCGCCTTGCCGGGTGCGATGGCGTTGGCCTCGCCCTGCACCAGGCCGTACATGTTCGGCACGCCGATTTTCGAGGTGAAGTCGTCCATTTCATCGTTGAGGATGACCCCGGTCTTGCTCGCCATCACGCCCGCGCCGAACCAGTCGTTGAGGGTGTAGGTCACCGACACCGCGTTGCCCCACTTGTCGACGATGGAGTAATGCGTGGTGTTGCTGCCTTCATGGGGCGCTACGCCGGGCTTGAGCTCACTCGATACCGCGGCTTTTTGTGGCTTGATCGCTTCGCGCAGCTTGGTCGCGTAGTTTTTATCCAGCAGGTGGGCAATCGGGTTCTTCACGAAATCCGGATCGCCCAGGTAGCTGTTGCGGTCGACATAGGCGTGGCGCATGGCTTCGATCTGATAGTGCATGCCCTGGGCCGAGTGATAGCCCAGTTCCTTCATCGGATAGCCTTCGAGGATGTTCATGATCTCGCAGATCACCACGCCGCCGGAGCTCGGTGGCGGTGCCGAGACCACGTGGTAGCCACGGTAGTCGCACTCGATGGGCGCCAGTTCGCGGGTCTTGTATTTGTCGAGATCGGCCTGGGTGATGATGCCCTTGTTGGCCTGGCTGGAGGTGACGATGGCGTCGGCCACCCAGCCCTTATAGAAACCGTCGGCGCCTTTCTCGGAGATTTCCCGCAGGGTCTTGCTCAGGTCCTTTTGCACCAGCTTCTGGCCGACCTGCATCGGCTCGCCGTTGCTGAGGAAGATCGAGCCGGAATCCTTCATGTCCTTCTTGAACATGTCGGTGGCGTAGTCCAGCAGATCGACGTCGCCCTGCTCCAGCACGAAACCGTCTTCGGCCAACTTGATGGCCGGGGCGATGATTTCCTTGCGCGGTTTGGTGCCGTACTTGGACAGCGCCAGTTCCATGCCGGAAACGGTGCCCGGCACACCCACGGCCAGGTGGCCACGGGTACTCAGATCGGGAACGACGTTGCCGTCCTTGTCCAGGTACATGTTGGCGGTGGCGGCCAGCGGCGCTTTTTCACGGAAGTCGAGGAAGGTCTTGCGCCCGTCCGCCAACTGGATGGTCATGAAACCACCGCCACCGAGGTTGCCTGCCGCGGGGTACACCACCGCCAGCGCATAGCCGACCGCGACCGCTGCGTCGACGGCGTTGCCGCCGCTCTTGAGCACATCCACGCCCACATGGCTGGCCAGATGCTGGGCGGTGACCACCATGCCGTTTTCCCCCGTCGCCGGGGCCACGGAGGCAGCGTGAGCAGTCAGGCAGCTGAGAGCCAATGAGGTCGCAATCAGCGATTTGGCAAAAGGTTCGTACTTCATGAGTCGGTCTCTTCTTGTCATTAACCAGGGGAACGCTTCAAAAGCCGTGAGCAAGTATGGTCGGGATTACGTATTGCGCCTCCTCGTCGAGGCAGTATCCTTAACGCTTGTTCAGCAATTTTCCGCGAGCCCTGGCATGACCTATACCTGCATCACCGTGGCTTCCCCGGTCGGCCAGTTGAAGCTGGTGGCGAACGGTTCGCGACTGGCAGCCATCCTCTGGGAAAACGACAAACCCGGGCGGGTGCGCCTCGGCCCGATGAGCGAGGCGCCGGACAACCCGATCCTGGTGCGCACCGCCGCGCAGCTGCGCGAATATTTTTCCGGCACCCGCGATCGCTTCGAACTGGAACTGGACTTTGCCGGCACGCAATTTCAGAAAAAGGTCTGGGCGGCGCTGCTGACCATCCCGTTCGGCGAGACCCGCAGCTACAGCCAGATCGCCGAACAGATCGGCAACCCGGCGGCGGTCAGGGCGGTGGGTGCGGCGAATGGCAAGAACCCGATTTCGATCGTGGCGCCGTGTCACCGGGTGATTGGGGCGTCGGGCAAGCTCACCGGGTTTGCCGGTGGGCTGGAGGCGAAGGCGTTGTTGCTCACCCTTGAAGGCGGGCAAACGCCCGGCACCGCACGCCTGCCCGGCTTTTGACCTTGTAGGAGCTGCCGCAGGCTGCGATCTTTTGATCTTTTAAAGATCGCAGCCTGCGACAGCTCCTACGGGGAGATCAGGATTGATTGAAGAGGTTTTTCATCGCCGCATACTGCAGCAGCATGATGGTCTTGGCGTCGCAGATCTCACCACGGTAGAACGCTTCGAGTGCATCGTCGAACGCCCACTCCAGCACTTCCAGTTCTTCGGTTTCCGCCTCCAGCCCGCCACCGTCGCTGACTTTCGACCTGGCGTCGTATTCGGCAATGAAGAAGTGCAGTTTTTCCGTCACCGAACCGGGGCTCATGTACGCCTCGAACACCTTCTGCACATGGTGCACGCGGTAACCCGTCTCCTCCTCCGCTTCATCACGGATGCGGTCTTCAGGCGCCGCGCCTTCCAGCAGCCCCGCCGCCACTTCGATCAACAGCCCGTCGTGGCCATTGACGAACACCGGCAGGCGAAATTGCCGGGTCAGTACCACGGTTTTCTTTTCGCGGTTGTACAAGAGGATCGCTGCGCCGTTGCCACGGTCGTAGACCTCTCGCGTCTGGCGTTGCCACTCGCCGTTGTTGCGTTGGTAATCGAAGGTGATTTTCTTGAGCAGGTACCAGTCGTGGGACAACACCTGGGACTCAAGGATGTTGACCCGCTCGGCTGTGTTCGACATGACAACGCGTCCTGTTATTTGTCAGAGAGTGCACATGTTAGGTGAAAACCTGCCCCTTCAAGCAAGCTGCGCCTTGTACTCCTTCTCGTATTGCCCGGCCAACGACTCTTTCTGTTTGTCGTCGAGCAACTTGCCGGCCATCTGGAAGAACTTCTGCTCTTCTTCCTCGAGGTGGTGATGCACCGTCTCCGAGAGCTTCTTCGCGGTCACCAGCCAGGCCGGGCTGGACATTTCGGTGTCATCGAGCGCCTCCATCATTTCGTCCATTTCGTGGTGCTCGGCGATGCCATGACGGCTGAGGTCGACCCCGTTGTCGAACTTCATCAGCGGAATGTAGAAATGCCGCTCTTCGGCCGTGGCGTGAGCCTGCAATTCTGACTTGAGTTGCTTGTACGCCTCGACCCGCTCAGGCGTATCGCCGCTGGTGTGGATCAGCGCCTTGGCATAGGTCCGTTGGCGTTCGTGGCTTTCGCGCAAGGCTTCAAAAATGTTCACGGGGCGTTGTCCTCATCAGCGGCGCCTGGAGTGACGCGTCTTAAGGAATGACAGCTGTGCGTTGGCGACGGTTCAACTTTCCCGGGGATGGAACAATCACAGCAACCGGGATAGGCTGCGGCTTCACTGCCATAAGGATATAGCCATGAACCTGCGTATTGAACGCAAGCACAACCCCAGCACCGAAGAGCGCGAGGCGATCCTCGTGCCGTTGCGCGCCTACAACGCCTCGAAGTCTGCAAGCCCGCCACCGGAACATATCGCATTGCTGATACGCGATGACAACGACGAAATCGTCGGCGGCGTTTACGCCCGGTTGTTTTATCAGTGGTTGTTCATAGACTTGCTGGCGGTGCCGGAACAGGCCCGGGGACAAGGCATGGGCACCAGGTTGATGCAGATGGCCGAAGACCTTGCGCGCGAAAAGGAATGCGTCGGTCTGTGGCTGGAAACCTTCGAATTCCAGGCCCCGGAGTTCTACAAAAAATGCGGCTACAGCGAGATCGGGCACATTGCCGATTACCCGCCGGGGCACAAGCACTTCTTCTTCCAGAAGCGCCTGAGCTACTGATCCATAACGCCCCCCCTGTAGGAGCGAGCTTGCTCGCGAAAAAAACCGGAACGCCGCGGGGTGTCAGGCACCCAGCGTTTTCGTTGACGACCATCGCGAGCAAGCTCGCTCCTACAGGGGTACAGCGTCAGATCAGAGGCAAGTCGCCAACGCCGCCAAACGGCGCTTGGCCACGAAATCATCCTTCTGCGCGTAGTAGCTCAACACCGTGCCCGAGGCATCGGTGGTCACGTCGACGAAGGACTCCGCCGAACGGGTATAAACGGTCGTGCCGCCCTTCTCGCCAGGCTCCAGATAGGCGGCGGCATCAACGCCGAACACAGCCTCGTCCTGCCAGGAAAACTGCACGCACTGGGCGACGTCCTTTCCCGGTTTTTCCGAGTTCAGGGTCTTGTACGGGGCCTTGGTGCGGGCGTCGTTCATCGCCGAGCTGGCGCATCCGGCCAGCAACGTCACGGCCAGCGCCACCATCAGAATTCGCATTGCATTCACTCATCAGGAAAAAGCGGACTTTATCACCCCGCCAGCCCGTATCGTTCTGCTTTACTGCATTTATACCGCGACAGCGCACAACGATTCGCGCACCCTGTCGCGCCAATAACGCCCCATCGCACCCCTGACTGGAAATCTGATGACACCTAATGCCGAGTTCTACAAACCGAGCACTGAGTATGCCGACAAGCTGATCAGCCAGATCGGTCAGACGCCGTCCTGGATCGCCAAGCGAATCGGCGTCACCGACAAGCGGATTCGCTACATCCTCGACGGCGAAAGAACCGTCAAAGGCGAAACCACGCCGATCCAGATGACCTACACCGAGCAGTTTGCCCTCGAATGCCTGGCGGCAGCGGCCAAAGCCAGCAAGCAGCAATCCTCGTAATCCGTTCTCAAGGAGCGACCATGGCGGCAACCGAACTGCAGCATGAGCAAGCACTCAAGAAGTTTCTCGATGCACGCCCCGAGTTGCGCGAAGAACTCGACCACCTCAACCCGCTGCTGGCTCAGGCCAAGGGTGAAACGGCGGCACAGTATCGCGAGGAACGGCTGCACGAAGCGTTTGAAGCTGAAGCAGAACGCCAGCAGTTGTTCGCTTGGGAACTGACGTTGCAGTTAACCGCCGCCACCCCCCGGGACTACGAAGCGCAGCGCCTGGAAGTGCACCGGGAAGTCGCGGAAATGGCCGGTATGGACTGGCTTGAGTATTGCGAGTTGAATGGGATAAAACCCTGAGCACTGTTCAAGGATGCCGTCGCCAATGCTGCCCAACACCGCCAGGACCCACGCCAGCCCCGGTCACTTGCACACGCAGAAATGGCGCGGGCGCATAGGCCTGAGCCTGGTGGCCATGCTCTCGGTACTCGCCGGCATGACCGACGCCATCGGCTTCATGGCCAGCGGCGACTTCGTCTCGTTCATGAGCGGCAACACCACCCGGATGGCTGTCGCCATCAGCGCTGGCGACCTTGGCTTGACCCTGCGCCTGGTGATCCTCGTCGCCACCTTCATCGTCGGCAACGCGCTGGGCATTATCGTCAGCCGCCTGGGTGGCCGCCGGGCCCTGCCGCTGCTGTTGTGCATCGCCACCCTGCTGTGCGCCGCCGCAGCCTGGCCTTATGACGCGCAACTGCCGGCCCTGCTGGCGGCGATCATCGCAATGGGCATGCTCAACGCCGCGGTGGAAGAAGTGAACGGCCTGCCGGTGGGCCTGACTTACGTTACCGGCGCCCTGTCGCGTTTCGGCCGCGGACTGGGCCGCTATATGCTCGGCGAGCGCCGCAACGGCTGGCGCGTGCAACTGATTCCCTGGACCGGCATGTTCGCCGGCGCGGTACTCGGTGCCGTGCTGGAACATCACCTGGGACTCAAGGCGTTGTTTGCCAGTGGCCTGCTGGCTGCCGCGCTCGGGGTATTGTCGTTGAAGATCCCGCGGCGCTGGCAGTTGGGGTACATGCCGCGCTGAGTTTTGCATCGCCTGTTCGGCCGCCTTCGCGGGCAAGCCCGCTCCCACAGTGATCTGTGCAATGCCAGAGATTACGGCATGACCACAAAACCTGTGGGAGCGGGCTTGCCCGCGAAGAGGCCCGTACAGACAACATCACTTTGGCCGCCCCGCCGATAAAGCATTATCATGGCCGCAGTTTCGCTGATCGAGTCTGTCATGAAGTTCGCCATCGCCGTGTTTTCCGCCGCCCACGCGCCCTCCTCGCGCCGCGCCCTGCTGTTCGCCCAAGCGGCGCTGGCCGGCGGGCATGAGATCGTCCGGCTGTTTTTCTATCAGGACGGCGTCTACAACGCGTCCGCCAGCGTGGTCACGCCCCAGGATGAAGCGGACTTGCCCAAGCAATGGCGCACTTTTGTCAGCGACCATCAACTCGACGGCGTGGTGTGCATCGCCGCCGCCCTGCGTCGTGGTGTCTTGAATGAAGAAGAAGCCCGGCGCTATCAGCGCGAGGCTGTTGCCGTCGGTGCGCCGTGGGAATTGTCCGGCCTCGGCCAATTGCATGACGCGGCGCAGGATGCCGACCGCCTGATCTGTTTCGGAGGCGCATGACGTGGCCAAATCCATATTGATCATCAGCCGCCAGTCGCCATGGTCCGGCCCGGGCGCGCGGGAAGCGCTGGATATCGTGCTGGCCGGCGGGGCCTTCGATCTGCCGATTGGCCTGTTGTTTCTCGATGACGGCGTGTTCCAGCTGGCCGCCAGCCAGAACGCCAGGACCTTGCAACAGAAAGACCTGAGCGCCAACCTGCAAGCCCTGCCGATGTTCGGTGTCGAGGAACTGTTTGCCTGTGGCGACAGCATCACCCAGCGCGGCCTCGACCCGAGCAGCCTGGCGCTGGAAGAAGCCCGGGTGTTGGCCGCCCACGAAATCACCGCCCTCATTGACCGTTACGACCAGGTGATCACCCTCTGATGTCGACTTTGCATGTGTTGTCTCACTCCCCGTTCGGTGACGAACGCCTGACCAGTTGCCTGCGCGTGATCGGTGCCAACGACGGCTTGCTGCTGTCCGGCGATGCCGCCTATGCCCTGCAGCCAGGCACCGCGCCGTTCACGGCACTCAGCACCCGTGGCCTGAAGCTGTTCGTCCTGGCCGAAGATGCCCAGGCCCGTGCGCTGGTGGTTCCGGACTGGGCCCAGGCCATCGATTACCCGGCCTTCGTCGAACTGTCGATTCACTATGACAAGGTCAACAGTTGGCTATGAATGCATTGACGGTCGGCGCCCGCGCCATCGAGCTGGACAAGGACGGCTTCCTGGTCGAACTCAATGACTGGTCTGCCGATGTGGCCAGCGCCCTGGCGGCTGCCGAAGACATCGAGTTGACGCCCGAGCACTGGGAAGTCCTCGAATTGCTGCGCAGTTTCTACGCCGAGTTCCAGCTGTCACCGGCCACCCGCCCGTTGATCAAATACACCGCATTGAAACTCGGCCCGGAAAAAGGCAACAGCCTGCACCTGAACCGACTGTTCAAAGGCACCCCCGCCAAACTCGCCGCGAAGCTGGCGGGCCTGCCCAAACCGACGAATTGCTTATGACCGATTACCCAGCACTGACCCTCGAAACGCCCGCCGAGCACCCGTTCGCCCAGTTCGTGCGGATTCTTGGCAAAGGCAAGCGCGGCGCCCGGGACTTGACCCGGGTCGAGGCCCGCGAGGCCATGGGCATGGTGCTCGATGAAAAGATCGAGGAAACCCAGCTCGGCGCGTTCCTGATGCTGTTGCGGCACAAGGAAGAAAGCGCCGAGGAAATGGCCGGGTTCACCGAAGCCTTGCGCGAACGCCTGGACCCTCCGGCACTGGCGGTGGACCTGGACTGGCCAACCTACGCCGGCAAGAAGCGGCACCTGCCGTGGTACCTGTTGGCAGCCAAGTGCCTTGCGCAAAACGGCGTGCGGATTTTCATGCATGGCGGCGGCGCCCACACGGCCGGTCGCCTGTACAGCGAGCAACTGCTGGGTGAATTGAACATCCCGCTGTGCCGCAACTGGCAACAGGTGGGTTCGGCACTGGATAACGGCGGCCTGGCCTTCATGCCCCTGGTGGACTGGGCACCGCAGCTGCAACGGATGATCGACCTGCGCAACACCCTCGGTCTGCGCTCGCCAATCCACTCGCTGGCGCGGATTCTCAATCCGCTGGGCGCGCGTTGCGGCCTGCAGAGCATTTTCCACCCCGGCTATCAGGCCGTGCATCGCGATGCCAGCGGCTTGCTCGGCGATACCGCGATCGTGATCAAGGGCGATGGCGGCGAGATCGAGATCAACCCGGACGCCGACAGCCATCTGTACGGCACCACTGGCGGCGAGAGCTGGGACGAGGAATGGCCGCAGTTGTCGGCGCAGCGTCACGTCAAACCCGCCTCGCTCGATCCCGAGCACTTGAAAGCGGTGTGGCGTGGCGAGGTGGTCGACAGCTACCCGCAAATGGCCCTGATCTCGACCATGGCCCTGGCCCTGCGTGGACTCGGCCAGAGCCGCGAACAGGCCTTTGAAACAGCCGGGCAATACTGGGCCGCGCGCAACAAATCGATTTAACCGATCATTCGCGCCCGATCTTTGCGCTTTTTGTTCGAACCCATGGGAATAGACTCAACTCCAACGAATATTGGCTTCTGGAGTCTTGAACATGGGTTTGTTAGTCGATGGCCGCTGGCAGGACAAGTGGTACGAAAGCAGCAAGGACGGCGCGTTCCAGCGTGAACAGGCGCAACGTCGCCACTGGCTGACCGCAGACGGCAAGCCGGGACCCACCGGCGTCGGCGGTTTTGCGGCCGAACCCGGTCGCTATCACCTGTATGTGTCCCTGGCCTGTCCGTGGGCCCATCGCACCCTGATCCTGCGCAAACTCAAAGGCCTCGAAAGCCTGATCGACGTTTCGGTGGTCAGTTGGCTGATGCTGGAAAACGGCTGGACCTTCGACAAAGCCCTGGGCTCCACCGGCGACAAGCTCGATCACTTCGACTTCATGCACCAGCGCTACACCGCCGATACCGCTGACTACACCGGCCGCGTCACCGTGCCGGTGCTGTGGGACAAACAGCACAAACGCATCGTCAACAATGAATCATCGGAAATCATCCGCATGTTCAATGGTGCCTTCGACGATCTGACCGGTAACGACCTGGACTTCTACCCGGCGCCGCTGCGCGGTGAGATCGATGCGTTGAACGAACGGATATATCCGGCGGTGAACAATGGCGTGTACCGCGCCGGGTTTGCCACCTCGCAACAGGCTTATGAACAAGCCTTCGACGAGGTGTTTGCCGAACTGGACCGCCTGGAGCTGCTGCTGGGCGCCAACCGCTATCTGGCTGGCGAATACCTGACCGAAGCGGACATCCGCCTGTTCACCACGCTGATTCGCTTCGATGCGGTGTACTACGGGCACTTCAAGTGCAACCTGCGGCGGATTGCGGATTATCCGAACCTGTCGAACTGGCTGCGGGAGATCTATCAGTGGCCGGGGATTGCCGAGACGGTGGATTTTGAACACATCAAGCACCACTACTATGCCAGCCATCGCACTATCAACCCGACGGGTGTGGTGCCCAAGGGGCCGGCGCAGGACTTTACCGTGGCCCATGATCGGGAGCGGTTGAGCGGGAAAGGGGTTTGGCGCAAGGCCTGAGTCTGAGCTGAGTTTTGCGGTGGATGTGAGGGCCTCTTCGCGAGCAAGCCCGCTCCCACAGGGGATTTGTGTCGTTCACGAATCCAATGTGGGAGCGGGCTTGCTCGCGAATGGGGGCACCTCGGTCTCTAGACCTGCCCCTGAGCCCCTTCGAACCACGCCAGTTTCTCGCGCAGTTGCACCACTTCACCGACGATCACCAGCGTCGGCGCATGCACTTCATGCTCCGCCACCAATCGTGGCAAGTCGGCCAGGGTTCCGGTGAAGACGCGCTGATTGACCGTGGTGCCCTGCTGGATCAACGCCGCCGGGGTATCAGCACCGCGACCGTGCTTGATCAGCTGCTCGCAGATAATCGGCAAGCCCACCAGGCCCATGTAGAACACCAGCGTCTGCGCTGGCGCGACCAGATCGGCCCACGGCAAGTCGGTTGAGCCGTCCTTCAGGTGCCCGGTGACAAAGCGTACCGATTGCGCGTAATCGCGGTGGGTCAGCGGAATCCCGGCATAGGCCGCGCAACCACTGGCCGCCGTAATCCCCGGCACGACCTGGAACGGAATGCCATGGGCCGCCAGTTCTTCGATCTCTTCACCGCCACGACCAAAGATGAACGGATCGCCGCCCTTCAGCCGCACTACACGCTTGCCTTGCTTGGCCAGATCCACCAATTGCTGGTTGATCTGATCCTGCGGCACCGCGTGATCGGCACGGCGCTTGCCGACGTAGACCCGCTCGGCGTCGCGACGGCACAATTCGAGAATCGCCGGCGCTACCAGACGGTCGTACAGCACCACGTCGGCTTGCTGCATCAGGCGCAGTGCCTTGAACGTCAGCAGATCGGGATCACCTGGCCCTGCGCCCACCAGATAGACCTCACCGGTCGCAACAGGAGCTTCACCATCGATTTTCGCCTGCAGCAGACGCTCGGCTTCAGCGCCCTGCCCGGCCAGTTGCCGATCGGCAACCGGGCCCTGGAAAACATCCTCCCAGAATGCCCGACGCTGCTGCACATCCGGAAACAGGCCTTTGACCTGGTGACGAAAACGCGCCGCCAGACCGGCCAGTTGACCGTAGGTGGAAGGAATCCAGGTTTCGATCTTGGCGCGGATCAAGCGTGCCAGCACCGGCGCATCGCCACCGCTGGACACGGCAATGATCAACGGGGAACGGTCAACGATGGCCGGGAAGATCACGCTGCACAGGGCCGGCGCGTCCACCACATTGACCGGCACGCAACGCCGATGGGCATCGGCGGAGACTTGTGCATTCAGCGCTTCGTCGTCGGTGGCGGCAATGATCAGCCCGCAACCGTCCAGATCCGCTTCGGCGTAGCCACGCAACAGGCACTCGCCACCGCTGCCGGCAACCAGTTCGCGCAGTTGTGCTTCGATTTCAGGTGCAACCACCCGCAGCTGCGCACCGGCATCGGCCAGCAGGCGGGATTTGCGCAAGGCAATTTCCCCCCCGCCGACGACCAACACACGACTGCCGCGAAGGTTGTGAAACAGCGGCAGATATTTCATTTAGCCGATGACCTCAAGACCACCCATGTACGGCTTGAGAACCTCGGGCACCCGGATCGAACCGTCGGCCTGCTGATAGTTCTCCAGCACCGCCACCAGGGTGCGACCCACTGCCAGGCCTGAGCCGTTCAGGGTGTGTACCAGTTCCGGCTTGCCGGTTTCCGGGTTGCGGAAGCGCGCCTGCATGCGGCGGGCCTGGAAGTCGCCACAGTTGGAGCACGACGAGATTTCGCGGTACTTGTCCTGGCTCGGGATCCACACTTCCAGGTCGTAGGTCTTGACCGCGCTGAAGCCCATGTCGCCGGTGCACAGCGCCAGGGTGCGGTAAGGCAGTTCCAGCAGTTGCAGGACTTTCTCGGCGTTGGCGGTCAGGCCTTCCAGCGCTTCCATCGACTTCGACGGCTCGACGATCTGCACCATTTCAACCTTGTCGAACTGGTGCTGACGGATCATGCCGCGGGTATCACGACCCGATGCGCCGGCTTCACTGCGGAAGCACGGCGTGTGGGCGACGAACTTGATCGGCAGCAGTTTCGAATCGACGATTTCGCCGGCGACGATGTTGGTCAGCGACACTTCGGCGGTCGGGATCAGGTACAGGTCGGCCTCGCCTTCGCGAGCGATCTTGAACAGGTCTTCCTCGAACTTCGGCAGTTGACCGGTGCCTTGCAGCGCCGGGGCCTGGACCAGGTAAGGCGTGTAGGCCTCTTCATAGCCGTGCTCGGTGACGTGCAGGTTGATCATGAACTGCGCCAGGGCGCGGTGCAGACGGGCAATCGGACCGCGCAACAGGGCGAAACGGGCGCCGGACAGCTTGGCGGCGGTTTCGAAGTCCAGCCAGCCGAACTTCTCGCCCAGGGCCACATGGTCCTGAACCGGGAAATCGAAGGCAGTCGGGGTCCCCCAACGGCGCACTTCGACGTTGCCGTCTTCGTCTTCGCCGACCGGCACGGATTCGTGGGGCAGGTTGGGAATGCCCAGCAGGATCGAGTCCAGTTCGGTCTGGATCGCGTCCAGTTCGACTTTGCCGGCGCTCAATTCGCCCGCCATGCGCTCGACGTCCGCCATCAGCGGTGCGATGTCTTCGCCGCGCTGCTTGGCCTGACCGATGGATTTGGAGCGCGCGTTACGTTCAGCCTGCAGTGCTTCGGTGCGGGTCTGGACGGTCTTGCGCTGTTCTTCCAGCGCTTCGATGCGCGCAACATCCAGCACAAAGCCACGGGATGCCAGGCGGTCCGCTACGTCCTGAAGGTTGCTACGTAACAGTTTGGAATCGAGCATGTCGGTTTCTCGTTTATCAAAGTTTGGTCAAGGACAGGCCGGCCCAGGTGGCAAGCAGCCCGCCGAATACGCTGAGTGCCGCATAGCCCAGGGCCAGCGGCACTTGCCCGCTTTCCAGCAGGCGCACCGTATCCAGTGAAAAGGATGAAAAAGTCGTCAGCCCCCCGAGGAAGCCGACCATCAACCCGGCGCGCACCTCGATGGGCACCTCCGGGCGTATCAAAAACAGACCGTATAGAACGCCGATCAGCAAACAGCCCACGATATTAACGGCCAGCGTCGCGGTATAGAAGTGCCGCGGCCAATTCGCGTTGATCCAGTTGCCGGTGGCGAAGCGCAACAGCGTGCCGGCCATCCCGCCAGCGGAAACCGCAACGATCAAGGGAAGCACTATTTTCTCCGCTGCCGGGGGCTTAAACGGTCGAGTTTTGCCAGGTGGTTGAGTTTTTCGCCGATCTTCAACTCCAGGCCACGGGGCACGGGCTGATAGAACGGAATCGGGTCGAGTTCTTCGGGGAAATAGTCTTCCCCGGCGGCATAAGCATCCGGTTCGTCGTGGGCATAGCGGTATTCGTCGCCATAGCCCAATTGTTTCATAAGCTTGGTCGGCGCGTTGCGCAGGTGCAGCGGCACCTCCAGCGAGCCGTGTTCGGCGGCGGCGCGCAATGCGGTCTTGAAGCCCATGTACACCGCGTTGCTTTTCGGCGCGCAGGCCAGATAGGTGATGGCCTGGGCCACCGCCAGTTCGCCTTCGGGGCTGCCGAGACGCTCCTGCACTTCCCAGGCCGCCAGGCACAGGCTCAGGGCGCGCGGGTCAGCGTTGCCGATGTCTTCGCTGGCCATGCGCACCACGCGCCGGGCCAGGTACAGCGGGTCGCAACCGCCGTCGATCATGCGCGCGAACCAGTACAGCGCGCCGTCGGGGTTGGAGCCGCGCACCGATTTGTGCAGCGCGGATATCTGGTCGTAGAAGGCTTCGCCACCCTTGTCGAAGCGTCGACGGGTGTCGCCGAGCAGGCTCTGCAGGAGCTCGGTGCCGAATTCGCTGTTGTCTTCGGCCAGGTCCGAGGCGTTTTCCAGCAGGTTGAGCAGGCGTCGACCATCGCCGTCTGCAGCCGACAGCAGCATCTGGAAGCCTTCATCGCTGAGGGTCAGGTTGCGCTTGCCCAGGCCCCGCTCTTCGGTCAGCGCACGCTGCACCAGTTTGCGCAGGGCCGCTTCGTCGAGGCTCTTGAGCACGTAGACGCGGGCGCGGGAGAGCAAGGCGTTGTTGAGTTCGAACGAAGGGTTTTCCGTGGTCGCGCCGATGAAAATCAGCGTGCCGTCTTCGACATAGGGCAGGAACGCGTCCTGCTGGGACTTGTTGAAACGATGCACTTCGTCGACGAACAAAATGGTGCGGCGGCCGTACTGCGCGGCCTGCTGCTTGGCGATTTCCACCGCCTGACGGATCTCCTTGACCCCGGCCAGCACCGCCGAGACCGTTTCGAAGTGTGCATCCGAGACTTCCGCGAGCAATCGCGCCAGGGTGGTTTTGCCCACGCCCGGCGGCCCCCAGAAAATCATCGAATGCAGGGCACCCTGCTCCAGCGCTTCGCGCAAGGGCTTGCCGCGAGCGAGCACGTGTTCCTGACCGACGTACTCGTCCAGGTTGGCCGCGCGCAGGCGGGCGGCCAGGGGCTGGGCGATGGGGGTGCTGCGAAACAGGTCCATGGCTATCTATGAAACCTCACTGGGTCGAATGCCGATCCTGTAGGAGCGAGCTTGCTCGCGATGGACGTTAACGATAACGCTGGCAGCCTGACACCCAGCGGTGCCCTTGAGTCCATCGCGAGCAGGCTCGCTCCTACAGGGGTTCTGCGTTTTATTCCTGGATCACGTCCGCCCCTTTGGGGATCTCGAACTTGAACTTGGACGCCGGGATCGGCTCGTTGGCCTTCACCCCGGTGAACAGGATATTGGTGCGCTGGCCCACGCTGTCGATCAACTGCATGTCGTTGACCAGACCATTGCGGAACGACAGGCGCAGGCTGTCGAACAGGGTGTCCTTGGTCTTCGGCTTCAGGGTGAAGTCGATCACGCCGCCGGCTTCCCTGGCGCTGATGTCGAAGCTCTGGCTGATCTTGGACACGTCACCGGACAGCAGCAAGGCCGGAGTCTGGGTCAGGCGCTGGTCGAGGTTCTTGATGGTGGCCTGTTCCAGGTCCGGGTCCCACAGGGTGACCTTCTTGCCATCGGACACCATGGTCTGTTCGGCCGGTGCATCGGTGTGCCAATAGAACAGGCCCGGGCGCTGCAGGGACATGTCGCCGGCAGTTTCCTGCAACTGGGTGCCGGTGCCATCAAGGGTCAGTTGCGAGAAACGCGCCGTCAGGGTCTGGGATTTTTCCAGCAGTTGGGTCAGGCGTGCCACATCCTTGTCATCGGCGTTAGCCTGGAGCGTGGTCAAAGCCAGTACCGGCAGCAACAGCATGCGGATCAGACGCATGGGAGTCCTCATAACATTCGTGGGAGTGCGAGCGGCGCCAAAGGGCGCCACCCTTTCATGTTCGTGTCAGTCGCGCACCGGGCCAGGGGCCAGGACCTCACGCGAACCGTTGGTGTTCATGGACGTCACGACCCCGGCCATTTCCATGGCTTCGATCATGCGCGCGGCGCGGTTGTAGCCGATCTTGAGCTTGCGCTGAACCGCGGAAATGGAGGCGCGACGGCTTTCCAGCACGAACTGGACCGCTTCGTCGTACAGCGCGTCGGCCTCGGGATCGTCACCGTCGCCGCCCCCGCTGCTGCCTTCGAAGCCGCTGCCCGCCTCTTCGACGCCATTGAGGATATCGTCGTTGTATTCCGGCGCGCCCCGCAGCTTCCAGGCCTCCACCACGCGGTGAACCTCATCGTCGGACACGAAGGCACCGTGAACACGAATCGGCAGACTGGTGCCCGGCGGCATGTACAGCATGTCACCGTGGCCCAGCAGTTGTTCGGCGCCGCCCTGGTCGATGATGGTCCGCGAGTCGATCTTGCTCGATACCTGGAACGCCATGCGGGTCGGGATGTTGGCCTTGATCAGACCGGTGATCACATCCACCGACGGACGCTGGGTCGCGAGGATCAAGTGAATGCCGGCCGCACGCGCCTTCTGGGCGATACGCGCGATCAGTTCTTCAACCTTCTTGCCGACGATCATCATCATGTCGGCGAATTCGTCGACCACCACCACGATGGTCGGCAGCTTTTGCAGGAGCGGCGCTTCGTCGTGGATGCTTTCGCGCTTGTACAGCGGATCGCTCAACGGCTCGCCGGCGTCCTGGGCTTCCTTGACCTTGGCGTTGAAACCCGACAGGTTCCGTACGCCCATCTTGGCCATCAGCTTGTAGCGTCGCTCCATCTCGGCAACGCTCCAGCGCAGGGCGTTGGCGGCGTCCTTCATGTCGGTGACCACCGGGCACAGCAGGTGCGGAATGCCTTCGTAGATCGACAATTCCAACATTTTCGGGTCGATCATGATCAGCTTGGCGTCTTCCGGCCCGGACTTGAACAGGATCGACAGGATCATCGCGTTCACGCCCACCGACTTACCGGAACCGGTGGTACCGGCCACCAACAGGTGCGGCATCTTCGCCAGGTCGGTGATGACCGGCTTGCCGCCGATATCGTGGCCCAGGGCCAGGGTGACCGGGGATTTGAAGTTGTCGTACTCGGGGGTCGACAACACCTCGGAGAAACGCACGATCTGCCGGTCTTCGTTGGGAATCTCGATACCGACCGTGGTCTTGCCCGGAATCACTTCCACCACGCGCACGCTGGTCACGGCCAGGGAACGGGCCAGGTCTTTGGCCAGGTTGGCGATGCGGCTGACCTTGACGCCAGCGGCGGGCTGGATTTCGTAACGGGTAATCACCGGACCCGGGTGGATCGAGTCCACAGTCACTTCGACGCCGAACTCCTTGAGCTTGATTTCCAACAGGTGGCCGACCGCCGCCAGGGATTCGGGCGAATAATTGAGCTGTTTCTTTTCCGCGGGATCAAGAATCGAGATCGGCGGCAAGGTGCCTTCCACGGCGCTGTCGACGAACAGTGGCGCCTGCTTCTCTTTTTCAACGCGTTTGCTCGGCGCGGCAGGTTTTGGCGGCGCGGGTGCAATCACCGGCGGCACCTGCTTCTCACGCTCTGACATGTGCTTGCTCAGGGCCTGCTCACGCTCGATCAACCGCTCCTTGACCTTGGCCTGTTCGCGCTTGTCGGTGACGGTCGGCGCAACCACTTCACCCATACGGTCATCGACTTCACGCAACTGGGCGACCAGCTGTTTGCGCTCGGTACGGGCCGCCCACCAGCGATTGGCCGCCCCCTGGAACAGTTCGAACAGGTCGAGGGTGATCTTGCCGGTGATGTCCATCACCTTGAACCACGACAGGTCGGTAAACACCGTCAGGCCGAACAGGAACAACGCGATGAACAGCAGCGTACTGCCCTGGATATTCAGGGCGTTCCTCGCCAGTTCGCCGAGGCTTTCCCCCAGCGCACCGCCCGCACCGGCCGGCAGACCGGTCGCGGCATGGAAATGAATATGGGCCAGCGCGGCCCCCGACAGCACCAGGAACACCAGGCCGATCAGGCGCCAGGAGAACAGCCAGCCGCTCCACTGCCAAGGCTCGTGACGCTGACGGAAGATCTGGTACGCCTTGACCGCCAGCAGCAACGGGAAAATGTAGGCGAAGTAACCCAGCACCATGAACAGGATATCGGCGCTGTAGGAGCCCGCGGGCCCGCCGAAATTCTGCACGTCGTCGATCTTGCTGTTATGGCTCCAGCCCGGATCATCCTTGCCATAGGTCAGCAAGGCCATCATCAGGAACAGGCACAGGGCACCGATGGCGATCAGCGCACCTTCCTTGAGTCGGTAGTGCAAGTGCTGGCGCCAGAGCGGAACGACGGCTGGTTTAGGTGCTGCGGTGGATTTCTTCAAAACGCTTCTTTTCCTGCGCCAATGGCGCGTCCATCTGTTGAATGTCTAAAAAACCGCCCAATCCAGGCAGGTAAAAAAGTTAACACACGTAACCGGGACTACTTTTAACACTGCGCTCCGGCTTTTATAAACACGGTGCGCACTGAATATATGTAACACGCAGGGCATTGTACGGGTTTGTACGCACGACGCCATGCTTGAGACCCTTGGGTGTAGCATAGTCAACAGCACATGACATGCTATTCAATTTGAGCATGCATTGTCTTTTGTGACAAAGGCTTATGAGGTGTTTTTATGAGCGAAGCGAAGCATTCCCGCCTGATTATCCTGGGCTCCGGTCCTGCCGGTTACAGCGCAGCCGTTTATGCCGCCCGCGCCAACCTCAAGCCCGTTGTCATCACCGGCATACAGGCAGGTGGCCAGCTCACCACCACCGTCGAAGTCGATAACTGGCCAGGCGACGTCGAAGGCCTGACCGGCCCCGTGCTGATGGAGCGCATGCAAAAACACGCCGAGCGCTTTGCCACCGAGATCGTTTACGACCACATCCATACCGCCAAGTTGCAACAACGGCCATTCGAGCTGATTGGCGATGGCGGCACCTACACCTGCGACGCCCTGATCATTGCCACCGGCGCCAGCGCGCAATACCTGGGCCTGCCATCGGAAGAAGCCTTTGCCGGCAAAGGGGTTTCGGCGTGCGCGACCTGTGACGGGTTCTTCTATCGCAACCAGGTGGTCGCGGTGGTCGGCGGCGGCAACACGGCGGTCGAGGAAGCCTTGTACCTGTCGAACATCGCCAGGGAAGTGCACCTGATCCATCGACGCGACAAACTGCGCTCGGAGAAAATCCTCCAGGACAAACTCTTCGAAAAAGCCGCCAACGGCAATATCCGCCTGCATTGGAACCAGAACCTGGACGAAGTGCTCGGCGATGCCAGTGGCGTGACCGGGGCCCGCCTGCGGGACAGCCAAACGGGTGAAACCACAGAGCTGCCGCTGGCCGGGGTGTTTATCGCCATCGGCCACAAACCCAACACCGACCTGTTCATCGGGCAACTGGAAATGCGCGACGGGTATCTGCTGGTCAAGGGCGGCAGCGAAGGCGATGCTACCGCCACGGCGATTGCAGGTGTGTTTGCCGCCGGCGACGTGGCCGACCATGTTTATCGCCAGGCCGTTACGTCTGCCGGTGCCGGTTGCATGGCGGCGCTGGACGCCGAAAAATACCTCGACGACATTCCTGCCGTTTGAAGGCAAACTTTACGGCGGGCCAATGCCCGCCACTGCCCTCCCCTTCTGCAAGCCCGGATGCCATGCTGACTTGGTTACAACGCAACACCTTGCATTTCCCACCGCTGGAAAAGGCCATGCGCGACCCCAACGGGCTGCTGGCTGCCGGTGGCGACCTGTCCGCCGATCGGCTGATCTCGGCTTATCGCCACGGCTGCTTCCCATGGTTTTCCGAAGGCCAGCCGATTCTCTGGTGGTCGCCGGACCCGCGTACGGTTCTGTTTCCCGACGAATTGCACGTCTCGCGAAGCCTGAACAAACTGCTGCGCCAGCAACGCTATCAAGTGACCTTCGACCAGGACTTCGCCGCCGTCATCCGCGCTTGTGCAGCTCCCCGGGATTATGCCGACGGCACCTGGATCACCGAAGCGATGCAGGAGGCCTACATCGAACTGCACAGGCGGGGTCACGCGCACTCGGTGGAAGTGTGGGACGGGGACGAACTGGTCGGCGGCCTGTATGGCCTGGCCATGGGCCGGTTGTTTTTTGGCGAGTCCATGTTCAGTCGCGCTGACAACGCCTCTAAATTCGGCTTTGCCACCCTGGTCCGGCATCTGAAAGACTCGGGGTTTGTACTGATCGATTGCCAGATGCCGACCGATCACCTGCACAGCCTCGGAGCCCGGGCCATCCCCCGCCGTGAGTTTGCCAGCTATCTGGCCGGATATCTGGACCAACCCAACCATGCCACCTGGGTTTGCTGAGCGACATTTGCGCGCGTGGCTTACACTTATTCAAAAGCATTATCCCGAGGGTTGATCATGACCGAGTTGGCGCGTTTGAAGTTCTATGCCACTCAGCCGCACTCTTGCAGTTATCTGCCCGATGAGCAGGCCACCACCCTGTTCCTCGATCCTAGCCAGCCCATGGATGTGCATGTCTATGCAGACCTGTCGGAGATGGGGTTTCGTCGCAGTGGCGATCATCTCTACCGGCCGCATTGCCAGAATTGCAATGCCTGCGTTCCGGCGCGCATTCCCGTGGGGCAGTTCACGCCCAACCGGCAACAGAAACGCATCTTCAAGCGCAACGCGGACTTGCAGGTGCGTCCGGCCAAGCCCCGCTTCAACGAAGAGTACTTCGAGCTTTACCAGCGCTACATCGAACAGCGTCACGCCGATGGCGACATGTACCCGCCCAGTCGCGACCAGTTTTCGACTTTCCTGGTGCGGGACCTGCCGTTTTCACGGTTTTATGAGTTCCGCCTGAATGGCCAGCTGCTGGCCGTCGCCGTCACCGATTTGCTGCCGAACGGTCTTTCGGCGGTCTACACCTTCTACGAGCCAGCCGAAGAGCGTCGCAGCCTTGGGCGCTATGCAATCCTGTGGCAAATCGCCGAGGCCCGGCGACTGGGGCTGGAGGCGGTCTACCTCGGCTACTGGATCAAAAACTGCAAAAAAATGAATTACAAGACTCAATATCGCCCTATTGAGTTGCTGATTAATCAGCGCTGGGTGGTTCTAAACTAGAGCCGGCCCTAAACCCCTTGGCTTAAACCCCACTTTTCGGGCACAATGCACGCCGCTTTTGCCTGGCGCAGTTGCACCGGGCCATTCATTGGACACCGAGGGCTTTACTGCATGTCGAAAGAAGACAGCTTCGAAATGGAAGGCACTGTCGTCGACACCCTGCCCAACACCATGTTTCGTGTGGAGTTGGAAAATGGGCACGTCGTAACCGCGCACATCTCCGGCAAGATGCGCAAGAACTACATCCGTATTCTTACCGGCGACAAAGTGCGCGTAGAGCTGACTCCCTATGACTTGAGCAAAGGGCGCATCACTTACCGCGCCCGCTAATCTGGTCAATACAAGACGCCCGGCTTATGCCGGGCGTTTTTGTTTGTGCGGGATTTAGCTGCCAAACCACTGTAGGAGCGAGCTTGCTCGCGAAAAACCTGAGAACGCCGCGTCAATCCAGGCTTCCCGCGTCATCGTTAACAACCATCGCGAGCAAGCTCGCCCCTACAGACAACAAAAAGGCGCCTTTCGGCGCCTTTTTGCATTGCTTCCAAACGTCAGGCCATCTCGGCCGTGGTCTCGAACTCGAAGGTCAGCTCGCCATCCTTGATGTCGATGTGCACCACACCGCCATGTTCGGCCAGTTCGCCAAAGAGAATCTCCTCCGCCAGTGGACGCTTGATCTTGTCCTGGATCAGGCGAGCCATTGGGCGAGCACCCATCGCCGCGTCGTAGCCACCTTCGGCCAGCCAGCTGCGGGCCGCATCGGTGACTTCCAGCAACACTCGTTTGTCTTCCAGCTGCGCCTGAAGTTCGGTAAGGAACTTGTCCACCACGCTCTTGATGACCTCATGGCTGAGGCGACCAAACTGGATAATGGTGTCCAGACGGTTGCGGAATTCCGGCGTGAAGCTCTTCTTGATCACTTCCATCGCATCGGACGAGTGGTCCTGGAAGGTGAAACCGATCGAAGCACGAGCAGCTGTCTCGGCACCGGCGTTGGTCGTCATGATGACGATCACGTTACGGAAATCCGCCTTGCGCCCGTTGTTATCGGTCAAGGTACCGTGGTCCATGACCTGCAGCAGCAGGTTGAAGACTTCCGGATGCGCTTTCTCGATTTCATCGAGCAACAGCACGCAGTGTGGCTGCTTGGTGATGGCTTCGGTCAGCAGACCGCCCTGATCGAACCCGACATAGCCCGGAGGCGCACCGATCAGACGCGATACGGTGTGGCGCTCCATGTACTCGGACATGTCGAAGCGAATCAGCTCGACACCCAGCGCCTTGGCCAACTGACGCGCCGCTTCGGTTTTACCGACACCGGTAGGCCCTGCGAACAGGAACGAACCGACAGGCTTGTCAGGGGACTTGAGGCCGGCACGGGACAGCTTGATCGCGGTGGCCAGCGAGTCGATCGCGGCATCCTGACCAAATACGGTCAACTTCAGGTCACGCTCGAGATTACGCAACAATTCCTTGTCGGAGCTGGTGACGTGTTTTGGCGGAATCCGCGCGATTTTCGCGACGATGTCTTCGACCTGAGGCACTTCGATGCGCTTGACACGCATCTCGACCGGTTGCAGGCGCTGGTAGGCACCTGCCTCGTCGATGACGTCGATGGCCTTGTCCGGCATGTGACGATCATTGATGTAACGCGAAGCCAGTTCGGCAGCCGCACGCAGGGCTTCATCGCTGTATTCGATATTGTGATGGCTTTCGAAACGCCCCTTCAGGCCGCGCAGAATGCCAATGGTGTCTTCCACCGAAGGCTCCGACACATCGACCTTCTGGAAACGCCGGGCCAAGGCACGGTCCTTCTCGAAGATACCGCGGAATTCCTGGAAGGTGGTCGACCCGATGCAACGGATATCACCCGAGGACAGCAGCGGCTTGAGCAGGTTCGAGGCATCCATGACACCACCGGACGCGGCACCCGCACCAATGATGGTGTGGATCTCGTCGATGAACAGGATCGCCTGCGGCCGTTTCTTCAGCTCATTGAGCAACGCCTTGAAGCGCTTCTCGAAATCACCACGGTATTTGGTACCGGCCAGCAAGGCACCCAGGTCGAGGGAGTAAACCACGCTGTTGGCCAGCAGGTCCGGCACCTGGTTGTCGACAATGCGCTTGGCCAGGCCTTCGGCGATCGCGGTTTTACCCACGCCCGCCTCGCCCACCAGCAGCGGGTTGTTCTTGCGCCGACGCGCCAGGATCTGTGCGACACGCTCGACTTCCAGCTCACGCCCCACCAACGGATCGATACGACCCTGTCGCGCGAGTTCGTTGAGGTTGCTGGCATAAGCATCCAGGGGATTGCCCGAGGAAGAAGACTCACCGCCCTCGTCGTCCTGCATATCTTGCTCACCTTCAGAGTGATCGCCATGCCCCGGCACCTTGGAAATGCCATGGGCGATGTAGTTGACGACATCTATGCGGGCAACGCTCTGCTGTTTCAGCAGGAACACCGCCTGACTCTCTTGCTCACTGAAGATCGCGACCAGCACGTTGGCACCAGTCACTTCGCGTTTGCCCGAGCTCTGTACGTGAAACACAGCACGTTGCAGTACACGCTGGAAGCCCAGGGTTGGCTGGGTTTCGCGATCCTCGTCATGCACGGGGATCAATGGCGTGGTGGAGTCGATGAACTCCTGCAGGTCATGCTTGAGTTTGTCGAGGTTTGCGCCGCACGCGCGCAGAACGGTGGCGGCAGCCTCATTGTCCAATAGGGCCAGCAGGAGGTGTTCGACGGTCATGAACTCATGACGCTTCGAACGGGCTTCCTTGAAGGCAAGATTGAGGGTGACTTCGAGCTCGCGGTTTAACATAGCTTCACCTCATACCCAAGTGGTCGGCGATTAACCGTCCTTCTCGATTTCACAGAGTAGCGGATGCTGGCTTTCCCTGGCGTACTGGTTGACCTGCATGGCCTTGGTCTCCGCGATGTCGCGGGTAAACACTCCACATACTGCCCGTCCTTCTGTATGGACGGCCAGCATGACCTTGGTCGCCAGCTCGCGATTCAGGTTAAAAAACACCTCGAGCACTTCGACGACGAAATCCATCGGTGTGTAGTCATCATTGAACAAAACCACCTTGTACATCGGCGGCGCCTGTAGAGCAGGCTTTGCCTCCTGAACAGCAATGCCTGCGGAATCGTCGTCGTGTAAATCAGGGCGATCCTGATTGAATGTTAGTCGAATCTGGCTGATTGCATGCATGGAAAGAAAGGTTCGTCAGTTGTTCAAATACAGTGGTGGGGGCGGCTATCAGCGATTTCAACTCCGACTGCCGGTCAGCTTGACTATCGGCAAAAGGGTGTTACAACCAATAGAGCCCACAGTGGGTAAAAAAGGTCCGCGGAGTCAAACTTATTTACAGGTTCGACTGCGGATGTAGTGGATGATACTCCAGTGATGGAGTCTGTTGCAGAGGGAGTTGGGTATGGCAGTCGGCAAGGTGAAGTGGTTCAACAACGCCAAGGGTTACGGATTCATCAACGAGGAAGGCAAGACAGAGGATCTGTTTGCCCACTACTCGGCCATAAAAATGGAAGGTTATAAAACCCTGAAAGCCGGGCAAGCTGTCGTATTCGAGATCATCCAGGGCCCCAAAGGCCTTCACGCGGTCAACATCGGCAACCCGGTGGACGCCTCGAAAACCGCGACACCGTCACCTGAGCAGACCGTTTCGGTTTAATACCGCCGCGTCATCCAGTCATAAAAAAAACCGCCTGACTCAACTTCTTGAATCAGGCGGTTTTTGTGTACCTGCGTGTTCTTACATGTGCGAGATCAGCGCATCACCGAAACCGGAAGACGACACCAGTTTCGCCCCTTCCATCAGACGCTCGAAATCATAGGTCACGGTCTTGGCGGAAATCGCGCCATTGGTGCCCTTGATGATCAGGTCGGCCGCTTCGGTCCAGCCCATGTGGCGCAGCATCATTTCAGCGGAGAGGATCAGCGAACCCGGGTTGACCTGGTCCTTGCCGGCATACTTCGGTGCCGTACCGTGGGTGGCTTCGAACATGGCCACGGTGTCGGACAGGTTGGCCCCTGGTGCGATACCGATACCGCCCACTTCCGCCGCCAGGGCGTCGGAGAGGTAGTCACCGTTCAGGTTCAGGGTCGCGATCACATCGTATTCGGCCGGGCGCAGCAGGATCTGCTGGAGCATGGCGTCGGCGATGGCATCCTTGACGATGACGTTCTTGCCGGTTTTCGGGTTCTTGAACTGCATCCACGGACCGCCGTCGAGCAGGGTCGCGCCGAATTCTTCAGCCGCCACTTCGTAGGCCCATTCCTTGAAGGCACCTTCGGTGAACTTCATGATGTTGCCTTTGTGCACGATGGTCAGCGAATCGCGATCGTTGTCGACCACATATTGCAGGGCCTTGCGCGCCAGACGTTTGGTGCCTTGCAGCGAAACCGGCTTGACACCGATACCGCAGTTCTCGTCGAAACGGATCTTGGTGACGCCCATTTCTTCTTTAAGAAACTTGATGACCTTGGTGGCTTCCGGCGTACCGGCCTTCCACTCGATGCCGGCGTAGATGTCTTCGGAGTTCTCGCGGAAGATGGTCATGTCGACATCACCCGGTTTCTTGACAGGGCTAGGCACGCCTTCGAACCAGCGCACCGGTCGCAGGCAGACGTACAGATCGAGTTGCTGACGCAGGGCCACGTTAAGTGAACGGATGCCACCACCGACCGGGGTGGTCAGAGGGCCCTTGATGGAAACCACGTAATCCTTGACCGCGTCCAGGGTTTCCTGAGGCAGCCAGGTGTCCTGATCGTAGACCTGAGTCGCTTTTTCCCCGGCGTACACCTCCATCCAGGAAATCTTGCGCTCGCCACCGTAAGCCTTCTTAACAGCAGCATCGACAACCTTGATCATGACCGGGCTGATGTCGACACCAATGCCGTCGCCTTCGATGAAGGGGATGATCGGGTTATTAGGAACATTGAGAGAATGGTCTGCATTGACGGTGATTTTGTCGCCGACGGCTGGAACCTGAATCTTCTTGTAACCCATGCTGAACTCCATTGATTGGATTGAACATCTGGCTTGGTTCGAGCGTAACCCAGTTGAATCGGCGCGCAAACCCTATGTTCTATCCATATGCCGCAAAGGCGCACAACCAGCGACCTACAAGCCTGAAAACAAAGGGAAAAACGCCAAACTCAAGCACGACGAATGACCTTACGCCCTCCTCGCCCCTGCGACCTTTAGACCAATGGACGACATTCGTTGCGTATGAACCATCGGCAGATTGCCAGCTACCTATGTATAATGCCGCCGCTGACTAAAGGGTCACGACGGGTTGAACGGCTCTACGACGAGAGTTTCAACCCGATAAGTCGGTCTGTTACCGCAGCCCGACTGCTTGACGCCCCACTGATGCACCCAACATCACAGCAACGAAACCTCGATATTCGGCTCATGGATGACTTTGAACGAACGCGCTTACCCGGCGCCCTCGAGTTTCTGCGCACGCTTTAGCAAAGAAGAGAGAGTTAATCCGAATATGCCCACCCGCTCGAAGATCATCTATACCTTCACCGACGAAGCTCCTGCCCTCGCCACCTATTCACTGTTGCCTATCGTAGAGGCCTTCACCGCCTCGGCTGATATCGCCGTTGAAACCCGCGATATCTCTCTTGCAGGGCGCATCCTGGCCAGCTTCCCCGAGCAACTGGGTGACAAAGCCGTAGCCGACCACCTCGCCGAACTGGGCGCCCTGGCCGTTACGCCTGAAGCCAACATCATCAAGCTGCCGAACATCAGTGCTTCGGTTCCACAACTGCAAGCCGCGATCAAAGAGCTGCAAGCCCAGGGCTACAACCTGCCGGACTACCCGGAAACCGTGACCTGCGACGCCGACAAAGAAGCCAAGGCGCGCTACGACAAGGTCAAGGGCAGCGCCGTGAACCCGGTTCTGCGTGAAGGCAACTCCGACCGTCGCGCTCCGCTGTCGGTCAAGAACTACGCGCGCAAGCACCCGCACAAAATGGGCGCCTGGGCCAAGGACTCCAAGTCCCACGTCGCGCACATGAGCACCGGCGATTTCTACGGCAGCGAAAAAGCCGCCCTGATCGACGCCGCTGACGCCGTGAAAATCGAACTGATCGCGCAAGACGGCACCGCCATCGTCCTGAAAGAAAAGACCAGCGTACAAGCCGGTGAGATCCTCGATTGCGCGGTCATGAGCAAAAACGCCCTGCGCCGCTTCATCGCCGCCGAAATCGAAGACGCCAAGGCACAAGGCGTACTGCTGTCGGTTCACCTGAAAGCCACCATGATGAAGGTCTCCGACCCGATCATGTTCGGCCAGATCGTTGCCGAGTTCTATAAAGACGCACTGACCAAGCACGCTGACGTGCTGGCACAGATCGGCTTCAACCTGAACAACGGCATCGGCGACCTGTACGCTCGCATCAAGGCCCTGCCTGCCGAACAGCAAGCGGCCATCGAAGCTGACATCCAGGCGGTCTACGCCGCTCGCCCTTCCCTGGCAATGGTCAACTCCGACAAAGGCATCACCAACCTGCACGTGCCGAGCGACGTGATCGTCGACGCCTCGATGCCGGCGATGATCCGTGACTCCGGCAAGATGTGGGGCACCGACGGCCAGCTGCACGACACCAAGGCCGTGATCCCGGATCGTTGCTACGCGACCATCTACCAGGCCGTGATCGAAGATTGCAAAGCCAACGGCGCATTCGATCCGACCACCATGGGCAGCGTGCCGAACGTTGGCCTGATGGCGAAGAAAGCCGAAGAATACGGTTCCCACGACAAGACCTTCCAGATCAAGGCTGACGGCGTTGTTCGCGTCACCGACAGCAAGGGCAACCTGCTGCTGGAGCAGTCGGTCGAAGCCGGCGACATCTTCCGCATGTGCCAGACCAAAGATGCACCGATCCAGGACTGGGTCAAACTGGCGGTCAACCGTGCTCGCGCCAGCAGCACGCCGGCGATTTTCTGGCTGGACCCAATGCGCGCCCACGACGGCGTGGTGATCGAGAAAGTTCAGGCCTACCTGAAGGATCACGACACCGCCGGCCTGGACATCCAGATCATGTCGCCAGTCGACGCCATGAAGTTCACCCTGCAGCGCACCCGCGAAGGCAAGGACACCATCTCGGTGACCGGCAACGTACTGCGCGACTACCTGACCGACCTGTTCCCGATCATGGAACTGGGCACCAGCGCCAAGATGCTGTCGATCGTGCCGCTGATGAACGGCGGTGGCCTGTTCGAAACCGGCGCCGGCGGTTCGGCTCCGAAGCACGTTCAGCAGTTGCTGGAAGAAAACTTCCTGCGCTGGGATTCGCTGGGTGAATTCCTGGCCCTGGCCGCGTCCCTGGAACACCTGGGCGTGACCTACGACAATCCGAAGGCGCTGGTACTGGCCAAGACCCTGGACCAGGCCACCGGCCAGTTCCTGGACAACAACAAGTCGCCATCGCGCAAAGTCGGCAATATCGACAACCGCGGCAGCCACTTCTACCTGGCGCTGTACTGGGCTCAAGCCCTGGCCGCCCAGACCGAAGACGCTGCACTGCAAGCGCAGTTCGCGACCCTGGCCAAAACCCTGACCGAGAACGAGGCGACCATCGTTGCCGAACTCAACGCCGTTCAGGGCAAGCCAGTGGACATCGGCGGTTACTACCACGCCGACGCCGAGCTGATCAGCAAAGCCATGCGCCCAAGCGCAACCTTCAACGCGGCGGTTGCAGCGCTGGTTTAAGGTTGTAAGGAAGCACCACAAACCCCGGCCCTGTGCCGGGGTTTGTGTTTGTGGCCCATACACATTTTTATCAGTGAAATCCGATCCAATGTGGGAGCAGGCTTGCTCGCGAAAGGGGTTTATCATTCAACATCTTTATTGACTGACCCACCGCTTTCGCGAGCAAGCCCGCTCCCACAGGGACAGCATTTCAACTTCGAGGAGATCTCATGGACTGGAAACCCCACATCACCGTCGCCACCATCGTCGAAGACAACGGCCGCTTCCTGATGGTCGAAGAACTCAAGCACGGTCGCGTGGTGCTCAACCAGCCCGCCGGGCATCTCGATCCGGACGAAACCCTGACCGAAGCCGCCGTGCGCGAAACCCTCGAGGAAACCGGCTGGGACGTCGAACCGACCGGCGTACTGGGTATTTACCTCTACACCGCCCCGAGCAACGGCGTAACCTACCAGCGGATCTGCTTCATCGCCAAACCGCTGAAACACCACCCCGATTATCAACTGGACGACGGCATCGTCGGCGCCAAGTGGTTGACCCGCGAGGAATTAATCGAGCAGCGCGACAACTGGCGCAGCGAGCTGATCATGCGCTGCATCGATGACTATCTGGCAGGCCAACACTTCGGCCTTGAATTGATCCGTCCTTCTCTTTAGCCATGCAGGCTCCGGCCTGTTAGAATCGCGTCCTTTTTCAAGACACTCATTGAATCCCTATGCGTGATCCAGCCCCTTCTGACACACAAAAGAAGCGCGTCATTGTCGGCATGTCCGGCGGCGTGGACTCTTCCGTTTCCGCCCTCCTGCTGATCGAGCAGGGCTATGAGGTGGAAGGCCTGTTCATGAAGAACTGGGAAGAAGACGATGGAACGGAATACTGCACCGCCATGGATGACCTGGCGGACGCCCAGGCCGTGTGCGACAAGATCGGCATCAAGCTGCACACCGCCAACTTCGCCGCCGAGTACTGGGACAATGTGTTCGAGCACTTCCTGGCCGAATACAAGGCCGGACGCACGCCGAACCCGGACATCCTGTGCAACCGCGAAATCAAGTTCAAGGCGTTCCTCGACTACGCCATGATGCTTGGCGCGGACCTGATCGCCACCGGCCACTACGTGCGTCGCCGCGACATCGATGGTCGCACCGAACTGCTCAAGGGCCTGGACCCGAACAAGGACCAGAGCTACTTCCTGCACGCCGTCGGCGGCGAACAGATCGCCAAGACCCTGTTCCCGGTCGGCGAGCTGGAAAAACCGCAAGTGCGCGCGATTGCCGAAAAGTACGAGCTGGCGACCGCGAAGAAGAAGGACTCCACCGGGATCTGCTTTATCGGCGAGCGCCGTTTCAGCGATTTCCTCAAACAGTACCTGCCGGCACAACCGGGCGAGATCAAGACCACCGAAGGTGAAATCATCGGCCGTCATCACGGCCTGATGTATCACACCATCGGCCAGCGTCAGGGCCTGGGCATCGGCGGCCTCAAAGACGCCAGCGACGAGCCGTGGTACGTGCTGATCAAGGACCTGGAGCACAACGAGCTGATCGTTGGTCAGGGCAATGACCACCCGTGGCTGTTCTCCCGCGCCCTGCTCGCTTCCGATATCTACTGGGTCAACCCGATCGACCTGAGCCAGCCACGCAAGCTGACCGCCAAGGTTCGTTATCGTCAGAGCGACCAGCCCTGCACCCTGGAAAAAACCGCCACCGGTTATCGCGCGACCTTCGATGACCCGCAGCGCGCGGTCACTCCGGGCCAGTCCGTGGTGTTCTACGACGGTGAGATCTGCCTCGGCGGCGGCGTGATTGAAGTAGCCGAGCCGTGGACGAGCAAGGGCCAGGCCCTATGAACCCGATTCAGGAGCAACTGACAGCACTGGGCGGCGTGTTTCTCGCCGCCGTGCTGGTGGACAGGATTGCCAAGAGCGGCCAGACCAACGAGGCCGGCCTGAGTTGCATGCTTGGCAGCCTGCTGATCCGCGACCCCAAGGACACCCTGGAAGTCTATGGCGGCGATGACATCAACCTGCGTGAAGGTTATCGCGCCCTGATCGGCGCCCTCGAGCGCGACCCAAGCACCCTGCAGCGCGAACCGCTGCGCTATGCCCTGGCAATGCTCGGTCTTGAGCGCCAACTGGCAAAACGTGGCGACATGCTTGAGGTGATCGGCAAGCGTCTGCCGCAGATTCAGTCCCAGGTCGACCACTTCGGCCCGGCTCACGAAAACGTGATCGCCGCCTGCGGCGCGCTGTACCAGGATACTTTGAGCACCCTGCGCCAACGTATCCAGGTGCACGGCGACATGCGCAACCTGCAACAACCGAGCAACGCCTCGAAAATTCGTGCCCTGCTGCTGGCCGGCATCCGTTCTGCACGCCTGTGGCGGCAATTGGGCGGTCATCGCTGGCAGCTGGTGATCAGCCGTCGCAAATTGCTCAAAGAGCTTTACCCCTTGATGCGTAACGAATAACCCGCATCGACAGAACAGAACTTAGCAATACGCGTAATACGCCGGTCAGTTGGCGACGGACCGGCGGATTTTTTCATGTATGATACGCGCCCCATTTCGTTGCCCGACTGTCCGAGAACACCCCATGCAGCTCTCTTCGCTCACTGCGGTTTCCCCTGTTGACGGCCGCTACGCCGGCAAAACCCAGGCCCTGCGCCCAATTTTCAGCGAGTACGGCCTGATCCGTGCCCGCGTTCTGGTTGAAGTGCGCTGGCTCCAGCGCCTGGCCGCTCATCCTGCCATCAGCGAAGTGCCGGCGTTCTCCGCCGAAGCCAACGCTGTGCTCAACACCCTGGCGGAAAACTTCTCTCTGGAGCACGCCGAGCGCGTCAAAGAGATCGAGCGCACCACCAACCACGACGTCAAGGCCATCGAATACCTGCTCAAAGAGCAAGCGGCCAAGCTGCCGGAGCTGGCCAAGGTCAGCGAGTTCATCCACTTTGCCTGCACCAGCGAGGACATCAACAACCTGTCCCACGCCCTGATGCTGCGCGAAGGCCGTGATGACGTGATGCTGCCGCTGATGCGCCAGACCGCCAACGCCATCCGCGAACTGGCCATCCGCTTCGCCGACGTGCCAATGCTGTCGCGCACCCACGGTCAACCGGCCTCGCCGACCACCCTGGGCAAAGAACTGGCGAACGTGGTTTACCGTCTGGAACGCCAGATCGCTCAAGTCGCTGCCGTTCCGCTGCTGGGCAAGATCAACGGCGCTGTCGGCAACTACAACGCCCACCTGTCGGCCTACCCTGAGATCGACTGGGAAGCCAATGCCCGCGCCTTCATCGAAGACGAACTGGGCCTGGGTTTCAACCCGTACACCACGCAGATCGAGCCCCACGACTACATTGCCGAGCTGTTCGACGCGATCGCCCGCTTCAACACCATCCTGATCGACTTCGACCGCGACATCTGGGGCTACATTTCCCTGGGTTATTTCAAGCAGCGCACCATCGCTGGCGAAATCGGTTCGTCGACCATGCCGCACAAGGTCAACCCGATCGACTTCGAAAACTCCGAAGGCAACCTGGGCATCGCCAACGCACTGTTCCAGCACCTGGCGAGCAAGCTGCCGATCTCCCGCTGGCAGCGCGACCTGACCGACTCCACCGTACTGCGCAACCTCGGCGTCGGCTTCGCCCACAGCGTGATCGCGTACGAAGCCAGCCTCAAGGGCATCAGCAAGCTTGAGCTCAACGAGCAGAAGATTGCCGCTGACCTGGACGCCTGCTGGGAAGTATTGGCCGAGCCGATCCAGACCGTGATGCGTCGCTACAACATCGAAAACCCGTACGAAAAACTGAAAGAATTGACGCGCGGCAAGGGCATCAGCCCTGAAGCGCTGCAGACTTTCATCGACGGCCTGGACATGCCAGCCGCCGCCAAGGCCGAGCTGAAACTGCTCACCCCGGCGAACTACATCGGCAATGCCGTGGAACAAGCCAGACGCATCTGATCGATCGCTAGACCCTTTGAAGACGCCCGGCCGCGCCGGGCGTTTTTATTCCCGTCTGAAAAGTGCATTTTTTCAATAGGTTACACATGAATCCTGATATTCCTCTTCAACTTCTGGGCGGCATCACGGCACGGGAATTCCTGCGCGATTACTGGCAGAAAAAGCCGCTGTTGATCCGCCAGGCGATTCCTGATTTCGAAAGCCCGATCGACGCCGACGAACTGGCCGGCCTGGCGCTGGAAGAAGAAGTCGAATCGCGCCTGATCATCGAGAATGGCGAGCGTCCATGGGAACTGCGTCGCGGCCCGTTCGCCGAAGATGAATTCAGCAAGCTGCCTGAGCGTGACTGGACCCTGCTGGTTCAGGCCGTGGATCAGTTCGTCCCGGAAGTCAGCGAACTGCTGGAAAATTTCCGCTTCCTGCCGAGCTGGCGCATCGACGACGTGATGATCAGCTACGCCGCGCCAGGCGGCAGCGTGGGCCCGCATTTCGACAACTACGACGTGTTCCTGCTGCAAGGCCACGGCAAGCGCAACTGGAAGATCGGCCAGATGTGCAACACCGAAAGCCCGATGCTGGCCCACGCCGACCTGCGCATCCTCTCCGAATTCGAAGCCACCGATGAATGGGTGCTGGAACCTGGCGACATGCTCTACCTGCCGCCGCGCCTGGCCCACTGCGGCGTCGCCGTAGATGACTGCATGACCTACTCGGTGGGCTTCCGCGCGCCGAGCGCCGCTGAAGTGCTGACCCACTTCACCGACTTCCTCAGCCAGTTCCTGTCGGACGAAGAACGCTACACCGACGCCGACGCCCTGCCGACTGCCGATCCTCACCAGATCCAGCGCGATGCACTCGACCGCCTCAAAGGCCTGCTGGCCGAGCACATGAGCGACGAGCGCCTGCTGCTGACCTGGTTCGGCCAGTTCATGACCGAGCCACGCTATCCGGAACTGGTAGTGGGCCCGGAAGACGTCGAAGAAGAGGACTTCATGTCCGCCCTCGAGCAAGGTGCGATCCTGATTCGCAACCCGAGCGCGCGCCTGGCGTGGTCCGAAGTCGATGACGACCTGCTGCTGTTCGCCAGCGGCCAGAGCCGTTACCTGCCGGGCAAACTGCGCGAACTGCTGAAGATGATCTGCGCCGCCGACGCGCTGCACGCCGACAACCTCGGCGAATGGTTGAGCGATGAAGACGGCCGCGGCCTGTTGTGCGAACTGGTCAAGCAAGGAAGCCTGGGGTTTGCCGATGAATAAGATTCACGTACGTGTCGCAGACTGGCAAAAGGACAACGCCGAGATCCGGCGCATTCGTGAAGCGGTGTTCGTCGCCGAGCAATCCGTTCCGCCGGAACTGGAATGGGACGCCGATGACATTGATGCCGTGCATTTCCTCGCTTACGAAGGCGACTTTCCGATTGGCACCGCGCGCCTGTTGCCTGACGGTCACGTTGGCCGGGTCTCGGTACTCAAGGACTGGCGCGGCCTGAAAGTCGGCGATGCGCTGATGCAAGCGGTCATCGGCGAAGCCGAAGAGCGCGGACTCAAGCAGCAGATGCTCAGCGCCCAGGTACAAGCCACGGCGTTCTATGAGCGCCTGGGTTTTCACATGGTCAGTGAGGAGTTCCTGGAAGCCGGGATTCCGCATGTGGACATGGTTCGCCATTCGGCCTGAGACCGAGTCGCCTACATCGCGAGCAAGCTCGCTCCCACAATAGATTTGTGAGTTGCTGAAGATTCTGGCAACACCATCGATCCCTGTGGGAGCGAGCTTGCTCGCGATAGCAGCCTCAAGAACACCACAAAACGCCCTGACATCACACGATGCCGGGGCGTTTTGCTGTCTAGGATTCAACTAGCGCCACTACAGGCCGACAAACTGGCAATATCAACACATGCACCTGTAGGAGCGAGCTTGCTCCGGGCGGCGTTCCGACGATGCACCTGAGAGCGCCGCGGGGTGTCAGGCTTCACGCATTATCGTTGACGACCATCGCGAGCAAGCTCGCTCCTACACAAATCACGAAGCCGGAGATAACGGATATGTCCCTACGCACCCTGCTCAGCACCCTGCTGGTAGCCTGCAGTTTTTCGGTCATGGCAGCCACCGAAATCGTGCCCCTGAGCTATCGCACCAGCGCCGACCTGCTGCCGGTGGCGCAGGATTTCATCGGCAAGGACGGACAGGTCAGCGCCTACGGCAATCAACTCATCGTCAACGCCGATCAGCGCAAGATCGACGAACTTAAAGCCCTTATCTCCCAACTCGACACAGCCCCCAAGCGCCTGCTGATCACTGTCGACACCAGCGACAACAACTTCCAGAGTGACCAGGGTTCTTCAGCCAACGGCGCCAAGACTCGCATCATCAACTACAGCACCGACAGCCGTGACGGCGGTATTCAGCAAGTGCAGGCCAGCGAAGGCGCACCGGCGCTGATCCAGGTCGGCCAGAGCGTGCCCCTGACCAGTTCGCAGACCGATGGCTATGGTGACCTGCGCAGCCAGACCGAATACCGCAACGTCACCCAGGGCTTTTACGTCACCGCAAACGTCACCGGCGACATCGTTCACCTCTCGATCAGTACCAACCGTGACCGCATGAGCCAGGAACGTCCCGATGTAGTGAACGTGCAAAGCACCGACACAACCGTCACCGGCCACCTCGGTGAGTGGATCCTGCTGGCCGGGGTCAATGGCCAGACCCAGGCCGACAAACAGGGCCAGACCCGCAGCTACTCAACCCAGAGCCGCAACGACATGACTTTGCGGGTGAAAGTCGACACCTTGGACTAAATCACCAAATACTGACTGACGAGTCGTATTAGACCAAAGATGTAGTGCTTGAAAAAAAGCACTACAAAACGTTTGACGAGCCAAAAAAGCGAAGGCATGATGGCCTCGCTCCCGCTAATCAGGGGCCCTGGCAAGGGCCTTCGAGGCGATGTTCGCACCTACCCCGCGAACCGCTTCGTGTCTGTACCGCCCACAAGGTGTGTTTGACGAGGTTGTCGACTGGAACGAAGTTGTCCCGAGGGACGGAAGCGTAATAGGTAACCCGGCACCACACTGATGTTCGTACCAAGGCCCACGACGCCCGAATGCGCCCGCAGTTCGCCTTTACCTGCTCACTTCCCCTCGAGCCCATCGTTCATCCCGTCGCCCTCCCCGCCGAATCCGACTTGACCGCTTAAGCTTCTGGTCAGCGAGCGCAGGAATTTTCCACCGCAGAACAACTTTTCATAAAGACGCGACGAGGTTTATCTCCCATGGCACTGACACGCGAACAGCAAATTGCAGCCCTCGAAAAAGACTGGGCTGAAAACCCGCGCTGGAAAGGCGTGACACGCACTTACTCCGCTGCTGACGTCGTCCGCCTGCGTGGCTCGGTTCAACCTGAGCACACCTTTGCAAAAATGGGCGCCGAGAAGCTGTGGAACCTGGTCACCCAGGGTGCCAAGCCAGCCTTCCGTCCTGAGAAAGATTTCGTCAACTGCATGGGCGCCCTGACCGGCGGCCAGGCTGTACAACAAGTCAAAGCCGGTATCCAGGCAATCTACCTGTCGGGCTGGCAGGTTGCTGCGGACAACAACTCCGCCGAATCGATGTACCCGGACCAGTCGCTGTACCCGGTGGACTCGGTTCCAACCGTGGTCAAGCGCATCAACAACTCGTTCCGTCGTGCCGACCAGATCCAGTGGAAAGCCGGCAAGAACCCTGGCGACGCTGGCTACATCGACTACTTCGCACCGATCGTGGCTGACGCCGAAGCCGGTTTCGGCGGCGTACTGAACGCCTACGAGCTGATGAAGAGCATGATCGAAGCAGGCGCCGCCGGCGTTCACTTCGAAGACCAGCTGGCTTCCGTGAAGAAATGCGGCCACATGGGCGGCAAGGTTCTGGTTCCTACCCAGGAAGCCGTGCAGAAGCTGACCGCTGCCCGTCTGGCAGCTGACGTCGCCGGTACGCCGACCATCATCCTGGCCCGTACCGACGCCAACGCTGCCGACCTGCTGACTTCCGACTGCGACCCGTACGACCAGCCATTCGTAACCGGCGAACGTACCCAGGAAGGCTTCTACAAAGTGCGCGCCGGTCTGGACCAGGCCATCGCTCGCGGCCTGGCCTACGCTCCGTACGCCGACCTGATCTGGTGCGAAACCGCCAAGCCGGACCTGGACGAGGCTCGTCGCTTCGCTGAAGCGATCAAGAAGGAATACCCGGACCAACTGCTGTCGTACAACTGCTCGCCTTCCTTCAACTGGAAGAAAAACCTGGACGACGCGACCATCGCCAAGTTCCAGCGCGAACTGTCCGCCATGGGCTACAAGCACCAGTTCATCACCCTGGCCGGCATTCACAACATGTGGCACAGCATGTTCAACCTGGCGCACGACTACGCCCGCAACGACATGACTGCCTACGTGAAGCTGCAAGAGCAGGAATTCGCTGACGCCGCCAAGGGTTACACCTTCGTGGCCCACCAGCAGGAAGTGGGCACCGGCTACTTCGACGACATGACCACCGTGATCCAGGGTGGCTCGTCTTCGGTAACCGCACTGACCGGCTCGACTGAAGAAGAACAGTTCCACTGATCTGCTTCGCCTGAGACATCAGCCGCCGCGGGCCGAATAGAAAGCTAACCGCAGCGCTGCACATCTGACGCCCCGACCGCCTGGTTCGGGGCGTTTTTTTGCCTGAGAGTTCACCAACACCACACTCTCCCTGTAGGAGCGAGCCTGCTCGCGAAAAACTCAAGGACGCCGCTGGGGAATCTGGTTCCCCGCGTTATCGTTCACGACCATCGCGAGCGAGCTCGCTCCTACAAGTAACGCCCATATAAGACAACTTCCCGAGTATCTGAAGGACAAGCAGTATAAAAACCAAGACAAACAATATTGATTATCATTTAGCAACAACTATGTTCGTTACATTCCCTACAAAACATAATTGACGAAATGCCGGCTAATGCCCACGGGCCAAGGGCCACAGGGCCTTTATGGCTCGCTATGTCCTTATTCCTATAAATAATTTCGCTATAGGAATTTTACTTGCCGGGTGTTTAGCCATAAAATCAGTGGGATTGATTGCTGCGACATATCGTCACTGCTTTTGTTTCTTTTCAAGCTCAGAGACCTTTGCTCTCTGTTAAGGATTACCAGCATGCCCGAAGCGACAGGACTCATGGCCCACAACTGGGGCTTTGCCATTTTCCTTCTAGGCGTCGTCGGCCTCTGTGCCTTCATGCTGGGCGTCTCCAGCCTCCTCGGGTCAAAAGCCTGGGGCCGCAGCAAAAACGAACCGTTCGAGTCCGGCATGCTACCTACAGGTGGCGCCCGCTTGCGGCTCTCAGCCAAATTCTATCTGGTCGCGATGCTCTTCGTGATCTTCGATATCGAAGCTCTCTTTCTCTTTGCATGGTCTGTGTCCGTCCGCGAAAGCGGCTGGACCGGATTCGTCGAAGCTCTCGTTTTCATAGCAATTCTGTTGGCAGGCCTTGTCTACCTATTCCGAGTGGGCGCCCTTGACTGGGCTCCGGAAGCTCGGCGCAAGCGGCAAGCGAAGCTGAAACAATGAGGCTTTGGCAATGCAATACAATCTCACCAGGATCGACCCCGATGCTCCTAACGAGCAGTATCCGATTGGCCAGCGGGAAACCGTTTCCGATCCGTTAGAAGATCAAGTCCACAAAAACATTTTCATGGGCAAGCTCGAAGACGTGATCAACGGCACGATCAACTGGGGGCGCAAGAACTCCCTGTGGCCGTATAACTTCGGTCTTTCGTGCTGCTACGTGGAAATGACCACCGCCTTCACGGCGCCCCACGACATCGCGCGCTTTGGCGCCGAAGTTATCCGGGCATCGCCGCGCCAGGCGGATTTCATGGTTATCGCCGGTACCTGCTTCATCAAGATGGCGCCGATCATTCAGCGTCTCTACGAGCAAATGCTCGAGCCTAAATGGGTCATCTCCATGGGTTCGTGCGCCAACTCCGGTGGCATGTACGACATCTACTCCGTCGTTCAAGGGGTGGACAAGTTCCTGCCCGTGGACGTCTACGTGCCTGGCTGCCCGCCCCGCCCTGAAGCTTTCCTGCAAGGCCTGATGCTGTTGCAGGAGTCGATTGGCCAGGAGCGTCGCCCACTTTCCTGGGTCGTTGGCGATCAAGGCGTGTATCGCGCCGAGATGCCTTCCGAGAAGGAAAAGCGCCGCGAACAGCGTATTCAGGTAACCAACCTGCGCAGCCCCGACGAAGTCTGATCCAGATCTGCTTCTTATATAGAACGAGAACCTGGCTTCATTCTTTACGTTGACCGAAAGCGATAAATAACCATGACTACAGGCAGTGCTCTGTACATCCCGCCTTACAAGGCAGACGACCAGGATGTGGTCGTCGAACTGAACAACCGTTTTGGCCCGGAGGCGTTCACCGCCCAGCCTACCCGCACCGGCATGCCGGTGCTTTGGGTTGCCCGCGCCAAACTCGTCGAAGTCCTGACTTTCCTGCGTAACCTGCCCAAGCCGTACGTCATGCTCTATGACCTGCACGGCGTGGACGAGCGTCTGCGCACCAAGCGTCAAGGGCTGCCGAACGGCGTCGACTTCTCCGTGTTCTACCACTTGATGTCGATCGAACGTAATAGTGACGTAATGATCAAGGTCGCCTTGTCCGAGAGCGACCTCAGCCTGCCGACCGTCACCAGCATCTGGCCGAACGCCAACTGGTACGAGCGTGAAGTCTGGGACATGTACGGCATCGACTTCAAAGGCCACCCGCACCTGTCGCGCATCATGATGCCGCCGACCTGGGAAGGTCACCCGCTGCGCAAGGACTTCCCGGCCCGCGCCACCGAGTTCGACCCGTTCACCCTGAACCTGGCCAAGCAGCAGCTCGAAGAAGAGTCCGCGCGCTTCAAGCCGGAAGACTGGGGCATGAAGCGCTCCGGCCCGAACGAGGACTACATGTTCCTCAACCTCGGCCCGAACCACCCTTCGGCGCACGGTGCATTCCGCATCATCCTGCAGCTGGACGGTGAAGAGATCGTCGATTGCGTACCGGACGTCGGTTACCACCACCGTGGTGCCGAGAAAATGGCCGAGCGTCAGTCGTGGCACAGCTTCATCCCGTACACCGACCGTATCGATTACCTCGGCGGCGTGATGAACAACCTGCCGTACGTGCTCTCGGTCGAGAAGCTGGCCGGCATCAAGGTGCCCGAGAAGGTCGACGTCATCCGCATCATGATGGCCGAGTTCTTCCGGATCACCAGCCACCTGCTGTTCCTGGGTACCTACATCCAGGACGTCGGCGCCATGACCCCGGTGTTCTTCACCTTCACCGACCGCCAGCGCGCGTACACGGTGATCGAAGCGATTACCGGTTTCCGCCTGCACCCGGCCTGGTACCGCATCGGTGGCGTCGCCCACGACCTGCCGCGCGGTTGGGAAAAGCTGGTCAAGGACTTCGTCGAGTGGATGCCCAAGCGTCTGGACGAATACCAGAAAGCCGCCCTGGACAACAGCATCCTGCGTGGCCGGACCATCGGCGTCGCCGACTACAACACCAAAGAGGCCCTGGAATGGGGCGTCACCGGTGCAGGCCTGCGTTCGACCGGTTGCGATTTCGACCTGCGTAAAGCGCGTCCGTACTCGGGCTACGAGAACTTCGAATTCGAAGTGCCGCTGGCTGCCAACGGCGATGCCTACGACCGCTGCATCGTGCGCGTCGAGGAGATGCGCCAGAGCATCAGGATCATCGACCAGTGCCTGCGCAACATGCCGGAAGGCCCGTACAAGGCGGATCACCCGCTGACCACGCCGCCGCCGAAAGAGCGCACCCTGCAGCACATCGAAACCTTGATCACGCACTTCCTGCAGGTTTCGTGGGGCCCGGTCATGCCGGCCAACGAATCCTTCCAGATGATCGAAGCGACCAAGGGCATCAACAGTTATTACCTGACGAGCGATGGCGGCACCATGAGCTACCGCACCCGGATTCGTACCCCAAGCTTCCCGCACCTGCAGCAGATCCCTTCGGTGATCAAAGGCAGCATGGTCGCGGACTTGATTGCGTACCTGGGTAGTATCGACTTCGTTATGGCCGACGTGGACCGCTAAGCATGAACAGCACGCTTATCCAGACAGACCGTTTCACCTTGAGTGAAACCGAGCGCTCGGCCATCGAGCACGAGTTGCATCACTACGAAGACCCGCGCGCGGCGTCGATCGAAGCCCTGAAGATCGTCCAGAAGGAACGTGGCTGGGTGCCGGACGGCGCCCTGTACGCCATCGGCGAGATCCTCGGCATCCCGGCCAGCGACGTTGAAGGCGTGGCGACGTTCTACAGCCAGATCTTCCGTCAGCCGGTCGGCCGCCACATCATTCGCGTCTGCGACAGCATGGTCTGCTACATCGGCGGCCACGAGTCCGTGGTCAGCGAAATCCAGAGCAAGCTCGGCATCGGCCTGGGTCAGACCACCGCCGACGGTCGTTTCACCCTGCTGCCGGTCTGCTGCCTCGGCAACTGCGACAAGGCGCCGGCGCTGATGATCGACGACGACACGTTCGGTGATGTGCAGCCAGCAGGCGTTGCCAAATTGCTCGAGGGCTACGTATGACCCTGACTTCCTTCGGTCCAGCCAACCGCATCAAGCGTTCGGCCGAGACTCACCCGCTCACCTGGCGTCTGCGCGACGACGGCGAAGCCGTATGGCTCGACGAGTACCAGGCCAAGAACGGTTACGCCGCTGCACGCAAAGCCTTCGCCGACATGGCCCAGGACGACATCGTCCAGACCGTGAAAGATTCCGGCCTCAAGGGTCGCGGCGGTGCGGGCTTCCCCACTGGCGTGAAGTGGGGCCTGATGCCCAAGGACGAATCCATCAACATCCGCTACCTGCTGTGCAACGCGGATGAAATGGAGCCGAACACCTGGAAAGACCGCATGCTGATGGAGCAACTGCCCCATCTGCTGATCGAAGGCATGCTGATCAGTGCCCGTGCGCTGAAAACCTACCGCGGCTACATCTTCCTGCGTGGCGAGTACACCACCGCCGCCAAGCACCTGAACCGTGCCGTGGAAGAAGCCAAGGCAGCAGGCCTTTTGGGCAAGAACATCCTGGGCAGCGGTTTCGATTTCGAGCTGTTCGTCCACACCGGTGCCGGGCGTTATATCTGCGGTGAAGAAACCGCACTGATCAACTCCCTCGAAGGCCGCCGCGCCAACCCGCGCTCCAAGCCGCCCTTCCCTGCCGCCGTGGGCGTGTGGGGCAAGCCGACTTGCGTGAACAACGTCGAGACCCTGTGCAACGTGCCGGCGATCATTGCCGACGGCGTGGACTGGTACAAATCCCTGGCCCGCGAAGGCAGTGAAGACATGGGCACCAAGCTCATGGGCTTCTCCGGCAAGGTCAAGAACCCGGGCCTGTGGGAATTGCCGTTCGGCGTCACCGGTCGCGAGCTGTTCGAAGACTACGCCGGTGGCATGCGCGACGGTTACAAGCTCAAGTGCTGGCAGCCTGGCGGCGCCGGTACCGGCTTCCTGTTGCCGGAACACCTGGACGCACAAATGTACGCCGGCGGCATCGCCAAAGTGGGTACCCGTATGGGTACCGGCCTGGCCATGGCGGTGGACGACAGCGTCAACATGGTGTCCCTGCTACGCAACATGGAGCAGTTCTTCGCCCGCGAATCCTGTGGTTTCTGCACCCCGTGCCGCGATGGCTTGCCATGGAGCGTCAAGCTCCTGATGGCCATCGAGAACGGTGAAGGCCAGCCAGGCGACATCGAGACCCTGCTGGGCCTGGTCGGCTTCCTCGGCCCAGGCAAGACCTTCTGTGCTCACGCACCGGGCGCCGTGGAGCCGTTGGGCAGCGCAATCAAATACTTCCGTCCAGAGTTCGAAGCCGGTATCGCGCCTGTCAGCGCCGCCGTCCCGCCTCTGGCAAGGCCGATCGTAGTCGGCGCGTAACTGCTTAAAAAGGCGAAGGGTCCGTGCCCTTCGCTTTTCGTGTGATGACGCCGTAAGCGGCTGTGTTGATTCACGCGGATAACAAGATTCCATTAGCCACGCCCGCTGACACCGGGCCAACGAAGAACTTTGAACCATGGCCACTATCCACGTAGACGGCAAAGAGCTCGAAGTCGATGGGGCAGACAACCTGTTACAGGCATGTCTGTCGCTAGGCCTCGATATCCCTTATTTCTGCTGGCACCCTGCCCTTGGCAGCGTTGGCGCTTGCCGCCAGTGCGCGGTCAAGCAGTACACCGACGAGAACGACACCCGTGGTCGCATCGTCATGTCCTGCATGACCCCTGCCACCGACAACACCTGGATCTCCATCGAAGATGAAGAGTCCAAGGCGTTCCGCGCCAGTGTTGTTGAATGGCTGATGACCAACCACCCTCACGACTGCCCGGTCTGTGAGGAAGGTGGTCACTGCCACCTGCAAGACATGACGGTAATGACCGGCCACAACGAGCGCCGTTACCGCTTCACCAAGCGTACCCACCAGAACCAGCAACTGGGCCCGTTCATTTCCCACGAAATGAACCGCTGCATCGCTTGCTACCGCTGCGTGCGCTTCTACAAGGACTACGCCGGCGGCACCGATCTGGGTGTATTCGGCGCCCACGACAACGTGTACTTCGGTCGCGTTGAAGACGGCACCCTGGAAAGCGAGTTCTCCGGTAACCTCACCGAGGTCTGCCCGACCGGTGTGTTCACTGACAAGACTCACTCCGAGCGCTACAACCGCAAGTGGGACATGCAGTTCTCGCCGAGCATCTGCCATGGCTGCTCCAGCGGTTGCAACATCTCTCCGGGCGAGCGTTACGGCGAACTGCGCCGCATCGAAAACCGTTTCAACGGTTCGGTGAACCAGTACTTCCTGTGCGACCGTGGCCGTTTCGGCTATGGCTACGTCAACCGCGAAGACCGTCCACGTCAGCCGCAGCTGGCCAATGGCACCAAGCTGAGTCTCGACGACGCGCTGGATAAAGCTGCTGATTTGCTGCGCGGTCGCAACATCGTCGGCATCGGTTCGCCACGCGCCAGCCTCGAAAGCAACTACGCGTTGCGCGAACTGGTCGGTGCCGAGCACTTCTACTCGGGTATCGAAGCCGCCGAACTGGAGCGCATCCGCCTGGTCCTGCAAGTGCTCAAAGACAGCCCGCTGCCAGTGCCGAACATGCGCGACATCGAAGACCACGACGCCGTGTTCGTCCTCGGTGAAGACCTGACCCAGACGGCTGCGCGCATGGCCCTGTCCCTGCGTCAATCGGTCAAGGGCAAGGCCGAAGACATGGCCGACGCCATGCGCGTCCAGCCTTGGCTCGACGCCGCCGTGAAGAACATCGGCCAGCACGCGCTGAACCCGCTGTTCATCGCCAGCCTGGCTGAAACCAAGCTCGACGACATCGCCGAAGAGTGCGTTCACGCCGCTCCCGACGATCTGGCCCGCATCGGTTTCGCCGTGGCGCACGCCCTCGACGCCAGCGCACCGGCCGTTGAAGGCCTGGACGCTGAAGCCCTTGAGCTGGCCAAGCGCATTGCCGACGCCCTGCTCGCGGCCAAGCGCCCACTGATCATCGCCGGTACTTCCCTGGGCTCCAAAGCGCTGATCGAGGCTGCTGCCAACATTGCGAAGGCCCTGAAGCTGCGCGAGAAGAACGGTTCCATCAGCCTGATCGTGCCGGAGGCCAACAGCCTCGGCCTGGCCATGCTCGGTGGTGAATCGGTCGACGCCGCGCTGCAAGCGGTGATCGACGGCAAGGCCGACGCCATTGTCGTGCTGGAAAACGATCTGTACACCCGTACCGACAAGGCCCGTGTCGATGCTGCCCTGAGCGCCGCGAAAGTGCTGATCGTGGCCGACCATCAGAAGACTGCCACCAGCGATCGCGCGCACCTGGTACTGCCAGCCGCCAGCTTCGCTGAAGGCGACGGTACCCTGGTCAGCCAGGAAGGTCGCGCCCAGCGCTTCTTCCAGGTCTTCGATCCGAAGTACATGGACGCGAGCATCCTGGTCCACGAAGGCTGGCGCTGGCTGCATGCCCTGCGCGCCACCCTGCTGAACCAGCCGATCGACTGGACCCAGCTGGACCACGTCACCGCCGCTGTCGCTTCCAGCACACCGGTCCTGAACCGCATTGTCGACGCCGCACCGTCCGCCGCGTTCCGCATCAAGGGCATGAAACTGGCCCGTGAACCGCTGCGCTACTCCGGTCGTACCGCCATGCGCGCCGACATCAACGTGCACGAACCGCGTACCCCGCAGGACAAGGACACCGCGTTCGCCTTCTCCATGGAAGGTTACTCGGGTTCGGCCGAACCGCGTCAGCAAGTGCCATTCGCCTGGTCTCCGGGCTGGAACTCGCCGCAAGCCTGGAACAAGTTCCAGGACGAAGTCGGTGGTCACATCCGCGCTGGCGACCCGGGCACCCGCCTGATCGAAAGCACCGGTGACTCGCTGAACTGGTTCGCCAGCGTTCCACGCGCGTTCAACCCGGCTCCAGGCACCTGGCAGGTCGTTCCGTTCTTCCACCTGTTCGGCAGCGAAGAAAACTCTTCGAAAGCCGCTCCGGTCCAGGAACGCATTCCGGCGGCCTACGTCGCACTGGCCAAGTCCGAAGCCGACCGCCTGGGCGTCAACGACGGTGCCATGCTGAGCCTGAACGTGGCCGGCCAGACCCTGCGTCTGCCGCTGCGTATCAATGAAGAGCTGGGCGCAGGCCTGGTGGCATTGCCTGCGGGCATCGCCGGCATTCCGCCAGCGATCGCAGGCTTTTCCGTTGACGGTCTGCAGGAGGCAGCTCAATGACCTGGTTCACTCCTGAAGTGATCGACATCATCATCACGGTCCTCAAGGCCGTGGTGATTCTGCTCGCCGTGGTGATCTGCGGCGCCCTGCTCAGTTGGGTCGAGCGTCGTTTGCTCGCGCTCTGGCAGGACCGTTACGGTCCGAACCGCGTCGGTCCGTTCGGCGCGTTCCAGATCGCCGCCGACATGATCAAGATGTTCTTCAAGGAAGACTGGACGCCTCCATTCGCCGACAAGATGATCTTCACCCTGGCACCGGTCGTGGCCATGAGCGCCCTGCTGATTGCCTTCGCGATCATCCCGATCACCCCGACCTGGGGCGTGGCGGACATCAACATCGGCATCCTGTTCTTCTTCGCCATGGCCGGCCTCTCGGTCTACGCGGTGCTGTTCGCCGGCTGGTCGAGCAACAACAAGTTCGCCCTGCTGGGCAGCTTGCGTGCCTCGGCGCAGACTGTGTCGTACGAAGTGTTCATGGGCCTGTCGCTGATGGGCATCGTGATCCAGGTCGGCTCGTTCAACATGCGCGACATCGTTGAATATCAGGCGCAGAACCTGTGGTTCATCATTCCGCAGATCTTCGGGTTCCTGACCTTCTTCATCGCTGGCGTGGCCGTGACTCACCGTCACCCGTTCGACCAGCCGGAAGCAGAACAGGAACTGGCCGACGGTTACCACATTGAATACGCCGGCATGAAATGGGGCATGTTCTTCGTCGGCGAGTACATCGGCATCGTGTTGATTTCGGCGCTGCTGGTGACCTTGTTCTTCGGTGGCTGGCACGGTCCGTTCGGCCTTCTGCCGCAGATCCCGTTCATCTGGTTCGCACTGAAAACCGCGTTCTTCATCATGATCTTCATCCTGCTGCGCGCTTCGATCCCGCGCCCACGGTATGACCAAGTGATGGATTTCAGCTGGAAGTTCTGCCTGCCGCTGACCCTCGTCAACATGCTGGTGACCGCTGCGATCGTGTTGCTCAACACGCCCGCCGTCGCGGCTCAGTGAGGATAGAGAATCATGAAGTACATATTTGACATCGTGCATGGCTTCTACACCCAGCTTCGCAGCCTGGTGATGATTTTCGGCCACGCCTTCCGCAAGCGCGACACGCTGCAGTACCCGGAAGAACCGGTCTACCTGCCGCCGCGCTACCGTGGACGTATCGTCCTGACCCGCGACCCCGACGGCGAAGAGCGTTGCGTAGCCTGCAACCTGTGCGCCGTGGCCTGCCCGGTCGGTTGCATCTCGCTGCAGAAAGCTGAAACCGAAGACGGTCGCTGGTACCCGGACTTCTTCCGCATCAACTTCTCGCGCTGCATTTTCTGCGGCCTCTGCGAGGAAGCCTGCCCGACCACCGCGATCCAGCTGACACCGGATTTCGAGATGGCCGAGTTCAAACGTCAGGACCTGGTCTACGAGAAAGAAGATCTGCTGATCTCCGGCCCCGGCAAAAACCCTGATTACAACTTCTATCGTGTTGCAGGTATGGCGATTGCCGGGAAGCCGAAAGGCTCCGCGCAGAACGAAGCCCAGCCGATCAACGTGAAGAGCTTGCTGCCTTAAGGAAGAAAGATGGAATTCGCTTTCTATTTCGCATCGGGTATCGCTGTGGTGTCCACGCTTCGCGTGATCACCCACACCAACCCTGTGCACGCCCTGCTCTACCTGATCATTTCGCTGATCGCCGTGGCCATGACGTTCTTCGCCCTCGGCGCACCGTTTGCCGGTGTCCTGGAAGTGATCGCCTATGCTGGCGCCATCATGGTGCTATTCGTGTTCGTGGTGATGATGCTGAACCTGGGCCCGGCCTCGGTTCAGCAAGAGCGCGCCTGGCTCAAGCCTGGCATCTGGGGCGGCCCGGTCCTCCTCGCCACGCTGCTGCTGGTGGAACTGCTGTACGTGCTGTTCTCCCACCAGACCGGTGAAGCCATCGGCCACACCACCGTAGACGCCAAGGCCGTGGGCATCAGCCTGTTCGGTCCTTATCTGCTGGTGGTTGAACTCGCCTCGATGCTGCTGCTCGCCGCAGCCGTCACGGCGTTCCACTTGGGCCGCAACGAAGCCAAGGAGCAATGACGATGCCTGCTATCCCCATGGAGCATGGTCTGGCGGTCGCCGGCATCCTGTTCTGCCTCGGCCTGGTCGGCCTGATGGTCCGCCGCAACATCCTTTTCGTGCTGATGAGCCTGGAGGTCATGATGAATGCCTCCGCCTTGGCGTTCATCGTTGCCGGTAGCCGCTGGGCGCAGCCGGATGGACAGATCATGTTCATCCTGGTGATCAGCCTGGCAGCCGCCGAGGCCAGTATTGGCCTGGCGATCCTGCTGCAACTGTATCGCCGCTTCCACACGCTCGATATCGACGCTGCCAGTGAGATGCGCGGATGAACCTTCTCTATCTGACTTTCGTATTCCCTCTCATCGGTTTCCTGCTGCTGTCTTTCTCCCGTGGACGCATCTCGGAAAACCTGGCCGCGTTGATTGGCGTCGGCTCCATCGGTCTGTCGGCGATCGTTACCGCCTACGTGATCTGGCAATTCAACGTCGCCCCGCCGGAAGGCGGTCACTACACCCAGGTGTTGTGGCAGTGGATGGCGGTGGAAGGCTTCACGCCTAACTTCGCCCTGTACCTGGACGGCCTGTCCTTGACCATGCTCGGTGTGGTTGTCGGCGTCGGCTTCCTGATCCACCTGTTCGCGTCCTGGTACATGCGCGGTGAAGCCGGTTACTCGCGTTTCTTCGCCTACACCAACCTGTTCATCGCCAGCATGCTGTTCCTCGTGCTGGGCGATAACCTGTTGTTCCTGTACTTCGGCTGGGAAGGCGTGGGCCTGTGCTCGTACCTGTTGATCGGTTTCTACTACAGCAACCGCAACAACGGTAACGCCGCACTCAAAGCCTTCATCGTGACCCGCATCGGTGACGTGTTCATGGCCATCGGCCTGTTCATTCTGTTTGCCCAACTGGGCACGCTGAACGTCCAGGAACTGCTGGTGCTGGCACCGCAGAAATTCCAGGCCGGCGACTTCTGGATGGTCATGGCCACCCTGATGCTGCTGGGCGGCGCTGTCGGTAAATCCGCGCAACTGCCACTGCAAACCTGGCTGGCGGACGCGATGGCCGGTCCTACCCCGGTTTCGGCACTGATCCACGCCGCAACCATGGTGACCGCCGGTGTCTACCTGATCGCCCGTACCCACGGCCTGTTCACCCTGGCGCCGGAAATCCTGCACCTGGTAGGCATTGTCGGTGGCGTGACCTTGGTCCTGGCAGGTTTTGCAGCCCTGGTTCAGACCGACATCAAGCGTATCCTCGCCTACTCGACCATGAGCCAGATCGGCTACATGTTCCTGGCCCTGGGCGTCGGTGCCTGGGATGGCGCGATCTTCCACCTGATGACCCACGCCTTCTTCAAGGCCCTGCTGTTCCTTGCATCCGGTGCGGTGATCGTTGCCTGCCACCACGAGCAGGACATCTTCAAGATGGGCGGTCTGTGGAAAAAGCTGCCACTGGCCTACGCCAGCTTCATCGTCGGCGGCGCGGCCCTGGCGGCCCTGCCACTGGTCACCGCGGGCTTCTACTCCAAGGACGAAATCCTCTGGGAAGCGTTCGCCAGCGGCAACCACGGTCTGCTCTACGCAGGTCTGGTGGGTGCGTTCATGACTTCGCTCTACACCTTCCGCCTGATCTTCATCGCATTCCACGGTGAAGCGAAGACCGAAGCCCACGCCGGTCACGGCATTGCCCACTGGCTGCCACTGTCGGTGCTGATCGTGCTGTCGACCTTCGTCGGCGCAATGATCGTTCCGCCGCTGCACGGCGTGCTGCCTGAGAGCGTCGGCCACGCCGGCGGCGAAGCCAAGCACAGCCTGGAAATCGCTTCGGGCGCCATCGCCCTGGCCGGTATCCTGCTGTCCGCGCTGCTGTTCCTCGGCAAGCGTCGCTTCGTGACGGCCATCGCCAACAGCGGCATCGGCCGTGTCCTTTCGGCCTGGTGGTTCGCTGCCTGGGGCTTCGACTGGATCTACGACAAACTGTTCGTCAAGCCGTACCTGGCGATCAGCCACATCCTGCGCAAAGACCCGCTCGACCAGACCATCGGTCTGATCCCGCGCATGGCCAAAGGCGGTCACACCGCCCTGAGCCGTACCGAGACCGGTCAACTGCGTTGGTATGCCGCCTCGATGGCTGCGGGTGCCGTGCTGGTCATCGGCGCCGTCGTGCTGGTAGCGGTCTGATATGAACCTTGCGAATTTGCGAAAGGAAACGAACCCGTCATGATTCTGCCTTGGCTAATCCTGATCCCCTTCATCGGCGGCCTGCTGTGCTGGATGGGTGAGCGCTTCGGCGCCACCCTCCCCCGCTGGATTGCGCTGATCACCATGTCCCTGCTGCTTTCCCTCGGCCTCTGGCTGTGGGCCAACGGTGACTATTCATTTGCTCCGGCACCGGGTGCCGATCCGACCTGGGCGCTTGAGTTCAAGCACGTCTGGATCCAGCGCTTCGGCATCAATGTGCACCTGGCCCTCGACGGCCTGTCGCTGTTGATGATCATGCTGACCGGCCTGCTGGGTGTCCTCTCGGTACTCTGCTCGTGGAAAGAGATCCAGCGTCACGTTGGCTTCTTCCACCTGAACCTGATGTGGATCCTGGGCGGTGTCGTCGGCGTGTTCCTCGCCCTCGACCTGTTCATGTTCTTCTTCTTCTGGGAAATGATGCTGGTGCCGATGTACTTCCTCATCGCGCTCTGGGGTCACAGTTCTTCGGACGGCAAGAAAACCCGGATCTACGCGGCGACCAAGTTCTTCATCTTCACTCAGGCTTCCGGCCTGATCATGCTGGTGGCGATCCTGGGTCTGGTACTGGTCAACTTCAACGACACCGGCGTGATTACCTTCAACTACGCCGACCTGTTGAAGACCAAGATGTCGATGACCACCGAGTACATCCTGATGCTCGGCTTCTTCATCGCCTTTGCGGTCAAGCTGCCCGTGGTGCCGTTCCACTCCTGGCTGCCTGACGCTCACGCCCAGGCGCCGACCGCCGGTTCCGTCGACCTCGCCGGTATCTTGCTGAAGACCGCTGCCTACGGCCTGCTGCGTTTCGCCCTGCCGCTGTTCCCGAATGCCTCGGCCGAGTTCGCGCCGATCGCCATGACCCTGGGTCTGATCGGGATCTTCTACGGTGCGTTCCTGGCGTTCGCGCAAACCGACATCAAGCGTCTGATCGCCTTCTCGTCCGTTTCCCACATGGGCTTCGTACTGATCGGCATCTACTCCGGCAGCCAACTGGCACTGCAGGGCGCGGTGATGCAGATGCTGGCCCACGGTCTGTCGGCGGCGGCACTCTTTATCCTGAGTGGCCAGCTGTACGAACGCACCCACACCCGCGACATGCGTGAAATGGGTGGCCTGTGGTCGAAGATCGCCTACCTGCCGGCCCTCAGCCTGTTCTTCGCGGCGGCGTCCCTGGGCCTGCCGGGTACCGGTAACTTCGTCGGTGAGTTCCTGATCCTGATCGGCACCTTCCCGATCGCCCCATGGGTCACCATCATCGCCACGTCCGGCCTGGTGTTCGGTTCGGTCTACTCGCTGATCATGGTCCACCGTGCCTTCTTCGGCCCAGCCAAGTCGGACGCGGTACTGCATGGCATGGACGGTCGCGAAATGATCATGGTGGTCGGTCTGGCAGCGCTGCTGGTCTACATCGGCATCTACCCACAACCGTTCCTCGATACCTCTGCCGCTACGATGCATGGCGTGCAGCAATGGCTCGGCACCGCCTTCACTCAACTCGCTTCGGCCCGGTAAGAGCGCTATGGAATTCACGACTCAACACTTTATCGCGCTAGCGCCGCTGTTGATTACCAGCGCCACGATCATCGTGGTGATGCTGGCGATCGCCTGGCGCCGCAACCACTCCCAGACCTTCCTGCTGTCCGTGGCGGGTCTGAACCTGGCGTTGCTGTCGATCCTGCCAGCCTTGAAGGTCGCGCCATTGGCCGTGACCCCACTGCTGCAAATCGATAGCTTCGCTTGCCTGTACATGGCACTGATCCTGGTCGCCACCCTCGCTTGTGTCACCCTCGCCCACGCCTACCTCGGCGATGGCGGCACGGGTTACCCGGGCAACCGTGAAGAATTGTACCTGCTGATCCTGATGGCCGCCGCCGGTGGCCTGGTGCTGGTCAGCGCGCAGCACCTGGCCGGGTTGTTCATCGGTCTGGAACTGCTGTCGGTGCCGGTCTACGGTCTGGTGGCCTATGCCTTCTTCAACAAGCGTTCGCTGGAAGCCGGTATCAAGTACATGGTGCTGTCGGCTGCCGGCTCCGCGTTCCTGTTGTTCGGTATGGCCCTGCTGTACGCAGACTCCGGCTCCCTGAGCTTCGTCGGCATCGGTCAGGCGCTGGCGGCTACCGGCCTGCCAAGCTCGCTGGCACAACTGGGCCTGGGCATGATGCTGATCGGCCTGGCGTTCAAGCTGTCGCTGGTGCCCTTCCACCTCTGGACTCCAGACGTCTACGAGGGTGCTCCGGCACCGGTCGCAGCGTTCCTGGCCACCGCTTCCAAAGTAGCCGTGTTCGCAGTGATGGTGCGCCTGTTCCAGATCTCGCCAGCGGCCAGCAGCGGCGTGCTGAGCGACGTGCTGACCATCATCGCCATTGCGTCGATCCTGTTCGGTAACTTGCTGGCACTGACCCAGAGCAACCTCAAGCGTCTGTTGGGTTACTCGTCCATCGCCCACTTCGGCTACCTGCTGATCGCCCTGGTGGCGAGCAAGGGCCTGGCCGTGGAAGCCATCGGCGTATACCTGGTCACCTACGTGATCACCAGCCTCGGCGCCTTCGGCGTGATCACCCTGATGTCCTCGCCGTACAAAGGCCGTGACGCAGACGCCCTGTACGAATACCGCGGCCTGTTCTGGCGCCGTCCGTACCTGACCGCCGTACTGACCGTGATGATGCTGTCCCTGGCAGGTATCCCGCTGACCGCGGGCTTCATCGGCAAGTTCTACATCATCGCCACCGGTGTCGAGTCGCACCAATGGTGGCTGGTCGGCTCCCTGGTACTGGGCAGCGCCATCGGCGTGTTCTACTACCTGCGTGTGATGGTCACCCTGTACCTGATCGAACCGAACCTTCGTCGCGTCGATGCCCAGCTGCACTGGGAACAACGTGCAGGCGGCGTGATGCTGCTGGCCATCGCGGTACTGGCTTTCTTCCTCGGCCTGTACCCACAACCGCTGCTGAACCTGGTTCAGCAATCGGGTCTGGCGGGTTGATCGCTTAGGCGGCTCTCGGCAGTAAACGGAAACGGCACCTTCGGGTGCCGTTTCTGTTTTTGTAAGATTTGTTACCACTCCCTCCGCTATTTCAAAAAAAACCGGAACACTCTCGCGCAATACCCAGGGTCGTCCTACAGCCGGCATTGAGTACCTGGCTTCATCTTGAATGACTTCAGGATAAGTAAATCAACGCGAGAACGAACAATGATCCGTGACATTTTTTCCGAACTGAAGGACGGCCTCGAAGCCCTGGCCGACGAGCGCAAAGTCAAAGTGACGCTGCGGACACACAAGGTCAAACTGCCAAAACTGGCACCTGATACTGTCGAGAAGTTGGCTGCATTGGAGGTGAATCACGCGGTAGAGGCAGAACAGTCACGTAACCAACGAATAGGAACAATGAAAGCCAAACGGGTGATCCCCGAACACTTTGATGCCCCGTTGCCTGATGACATGCTTGATGATTTCGAAGGTAGTCAAATTTGAGGTTTCTGATTTTCGCCAAATGACTCAACACGTAGATGTTCGTTCGGCTGATGAAATTTGGTGACTGAGACGGCCTCTTCGCGAGCAAGCCCGCTCCCACACTTGATGTGCAGCGAACAAAAAAATGGTGGCCGACGCTGATCCAGTGTGGGAGCGGGCTTGCTCGCGAAGGGGGCGGAACGGGCACAAATGAAAACGGCACCTTTCGGTGCCGTTCGCCTTTCACACTCCCAAACACTTACTTACGCGCATCCGCCCACGATTTCAGCAGCTCGCTGTAGCTCACGGTCTCTCCCTTAGGTTTCTCGTTTTCCAGTTTAGGTTTCGGTGCGCCCGGCTGGTCGAACCAGTACTGAGCATCGCGCTCGGGGTTCATTTTCGGTGCGCAGGTGGCTTGTGCCTTCGAACGCTCCAGACGGGTCATGATCGCGTCCTGATCCTTGGCCAGGCCGTCGAGTGCCTGTTGCGGGGTTTTGTCGCCGCTGGCCGCTTCGGCGATGTGGCTCCACCACAACTGCGCGAGGCGAGGATAATCAGGTACGTTGGTCCCGGTCGGGGTCCATTGCACGCGGGCCGGGCTGCGGTAGAACTCCACCAGGCCACCGAGTTTCGGCGCCAGGTCGGTCATCGCTTGTGAGTTGATGTCCGATTCGCGGATAGGCGTCAGGCCGACGATGGTTTTCTTCAGCGACACGGTTTTCGAGGTCACGAACTGCGCATAGAGCCAGGCCGCCAGTTTCTGCTTCTCGGGCGTGGACTTCATGAAGGTCCAGGAACCCACGTCCTGATAGCCCAGCTTCATGCCCTCTTCCCAGTACGGTCCCCGTGGTGACGGCGCCATGCGCCATTTCGGCGTGCCATCGGCGTTCATCACCGCCAGGCCTGGCTTGGTCATGTCGGCGGTGAAGGCGGTGTACCAGAAAATCTGCTGGGCGATGCTGCCCTGGGAGGGCACCGGGCCGGATTCGGAAAAGGTCATGCCCGCCGCTTCCGGTGGCGCGTACTTTTTCAGCCAGTCGACGTACTTGGTGGTGGCGAACACCGCCGCCGGGCCGTTGGTGTCGCCACCGCGGGTCACGCTGGAACCCACCGGGTGGCAGTCCTCGACACGAATGCCCCACTCGTCCACCGGCAAGCCGTTGGGGATGCCCTTGTCGCCGCCACCGGCCATGGAGAACCAGGCATCGGTGAAGCGCCAGCCCAGGGACGGGTCCTTCTTGCCGTAGTCCATGTGCCCGTAGACGCGTTTGCCGTCGATTTCCTTGACGTCTTCGCTGAAGAACCTGGCAATGTCTTCATAGGCGGACCAGTTCACCGGTACGCCCAAGTCGTAGCCGTACTTCTCCTTGAACTTGGCCTTAAGGTCCGCGCGCTCGAACCAGTCGGCGCGGAACCAGTACAGGTTGGCGAACTGCTGGTCAGGCAGCTGGTAGATCTTGCCGTCCGGCGCGGTGGTGAAGGAAATGCCGATGAAGTCCTTGAGGTCGAGGGTCGGCGAGGTGAAGTCCTTGCCTTCGTTCGCCATCAGGTCGGTGATCGATTCGGTCTTGCCGTACCGAAAGTGCGTACCGATCAAGTCCGAGTCGTTGACCCAGCCGTCATAGATGCTCTTGTCCGATTGCATCACGGTCTGCAGCTTTTCCACCACATCGCCTTCCTGCAGCAGGTCGTGGGTGAGCTTGATCCCGGTGATCTCGGTAAAGGCCTTGGCCAGCACCTTGGACTCGTACTCGTGGGTGGCGATGGTTTCCGACACCACCTTGATGTTCATTCCGCGAAAGGGTTCCGCCGCCTTGATGAACCACTTCAACTCTTCCAGCTGTTGATCGGCCGTCAGCGTGGATGGCTTGAATTCACTGCCGATCCATTTTTTTGCGGCATCTTCGTAAGCATCGGCCCAGGCCGAAGCGCTCAAACCGCTGAGTGCCAGCATGGCTGCCAATGAAATGCTATGTCGCAGCTTATTGTTTTTGTCGAACATAAGACCTCCTTATTGGGTTTCGGAGCAACAGTGCCGAGCGATTCGACTAGCCCCAACGCATCACAGCCAACAGCCACACCAGGGACAACGCGAACGCCACCCAGATGCTCCAGTCGGTGACGCCGATTACCAGCAAATGCAGGTAGGCGCTGCCGAGAAGACCGATGAACAAGCGATCGCCACGGGTGGTGGCAATCGGTAGCAAACCTCGCCGAAGCACGCTCGGCGAACGCAACTCCCAGGTGGTCATGCCCACCAGGATCAAGGCAATGACGCCGAAGAACGCCGCCGTAGGGGCGGTCCAACTCATCCATTCCATCATCAGCTCCTCATACCCGGCCCAGGGCAAAGCCCTTGGCCACGTGGTTGCGAACAAACCAGATCACCAGCATGCCCGGCAGGATGGTCAACACCCCCGCCGCTGCCAGTACACCCCAGTCGATACCGGATGCCGAAACGGTGCGGGTCATCACCGCCGCGATGGGTTTGGCGTTCACCGAGGTGAGGGTTCGTGCCAGCAGCAGTTCGACCCAGGAAAACATGAAGCAGAAGAACGCCGTCACACCAATGCCGGAGCCGATCAGCGGGATGAAAATCTTCACGAAGAACTTGGGAAAACTGTAGCCATCGATGTAGGCGGTTTCGTCGATTTCCTTGGGCACGCCGGACATGAAGCCTTCGAGAATCCACACCGCCAGCGGCACGTTGAACAGGCAGTGGGCCAGGGCCACGGCAATATGGGTGTCGAACAGCCCGATCGACGAATACAGCTGGAAGAACGGCAACAGGAACACCGCCGGCGGCGCCATGCGGTTGGTCAGCAGCCAGAAGAACAGGTGCTTGTCGCCCAGGAAGCGATAACGCGAGAAGGCATACGCCGCCGGCAGTGCCACGGTCAGGGAAATGATCGTGTTCAGGCTCACGTAATACGCCGAGTTGATGTAGCCGGTGTACCAGCTCGGGTCGGTGAAGATCACCTTGTAGTTGGCCAGGGTGAAATCCTGCGGGAACAGCGTCAGGCCGCCGAGGATTTCGCTGTTGCTCTTGAAGGACATGTTCAGCAGCCAGTAGATCGGCACCAGCAGGAACAGGATGTAGAGCAGCAGGGGGATAAGCTTTCTTTTGCTCATGGCGCGGGCCTCAACGGTTGGCGTCAGAGTGAGTCATGGCGGTATAGAACAGCCAGGACACCAACAGGATGATCAGGAAGTACACCAGCGAGAACGCCGCGGCCGGCCCCAGGTCGAATTGCCCTACGGCCATCTGGGTCAGGGTCTGGCTGAGGAAGGTCGTGGCATTGCCCGGACCGCCGCCCGTGAGCACGAAGGGCTCGGTGTAGATCATGAAACTGTCCATGAAGCGCAGCATCACGGCGATCAGCAGCACGCTCTTGAGTTTGGGCAACTGAATGTGCCGGAACACCGCCCAGGCCGAGGCTCGGTCGATCCGCGCCGCCTGGTAATACACATCCGGAATCGCCCGCAACCCGGAGAAACACAACAGCGCCACCAGCGAGGTCCAGTGCCAGACGTCCATCACCAGCACGGTGACCCAGGCGTCCGCCGTGTTCGCCGCATAGTTGTAGCTGATGCCCATGGCCTTGAGGCTCGCCCCCAACAAGCCGATGTCGGCGCGGCCGAAGATCTGCCAGATGGTGCCGACCACGTTCCACGGGATCAGTAGCGGGATCGCCAGCACGATCAGCACCACCGAAGACCATCGGCCCTTGGTCGGCATGGTCAGGGCGATGGCGATGCCCAGCGGAATTTCGATCAGCAGCACGCAGGCGGAATAGATGAACTGGCGCAGCAGCGAGTCGTGCAGCCGAGGGTCGAGCAGTACCTGCTTGTACCAGTCGGCACCGACGAAATAGCGGCTGGACTGGTCGAAGATGTCCTGCACCGAATAGTTGACCACAGTCATCATCGGGATCACCGCACTGAACGCCACCAGCAGGAACACCGGCAGCACCAGCCACCAGGCCTTGTTGTTCTGCACCTTGTTCATGGCTGCGCCCCTTGATTGGCATTGGTTTCGAGCAGGAAATCATCGGCATAGACCATCAGCCATTGCGCCGGAAAACTGATGTAGGCCGTGCCTTGCGGCACCGGTTTGTCTTCGGCCAGGCGCACTTTCAGGGTGGCGCCGTCGAGGTTGAGGCTCATGATCTTGTAGGTACCCAGGTCTTCGACATGTACGACTTGTGCCCGCAGCGCATCATCAAAGGCTTCGTCCCAGACATGGACGAACTCCGGGCGAATGCCGACCTTCAGGGTTTGCCATTCGGATTCGGCGATGCGTTGTTGCATGGCCTCGGACAGCGGCAGGTGGGTCGAGGCGAACCCGACGCCCCCCGGCTGCGGCTGCACCTCGATCAGGTTCATCCCCGGGCTGCCGATGAAGTAGCCGACAAAGGTGTGACTCGGGCGCTCGAACAATTCCCGTGGTGTGCCGAATTGCACGATCTGCCCGCCGTACATCACCGCAATCTTGTCGGCGAAGGTCGAGGCCTCCAGTTGATCGTGGGTGACGTAAACCATGGTGATGTTGAACTGTTCGTGGATCTGCTTGAGCTTACGTCGCAGTTTCCACTTCAGGTGCGGGTCGATCACCGTCAGCGGCTCGTCGAACAGGATCGCCGACACATCGTCGCGCACCAGCCCACGGCCCATGGAGACTTTCTGTTTTTCGTCGGCGGTGAGGTTGCGCGCCTTTTTGCTCAGCAGGCTCTGCAGGTCGAGGACTTCGGCGATTTCCTGCACCTTGGTATGAATGCTTGCCTCGGCCATGCCCTGGTTGCGTAGCGGGAAGGCCAGGTTGTCGAACACCGTCATGGTGTCGTAGACCACCGGGAACTGAAAAACCTGAGCAATGTTGCGCTTCTCCGGCGTCAGGTCGTTGACCGCTTTGCCGTCGAACAGCACATTCCCCTGGGACGGGCTGAGCAGCCCGGAAATAATGTTGAGCAAGGTTGATTTGCCACAGCCCGACGGACCGAGCAACGCATAGGCGCCGCCCTGCTCCCAGATGTGGTCCATCTCGCGGATCGCGTAGTCCTCGGGTCCCACCGGGGTTTTGGTGTAACTGTGGGCGAGGTTCTGCAAACGGATTTCGGCCATCAGGCTACCCTCGCGACACGCTGGCCCGGCGCCTGAACCAGCCGGCCCTGCGTATCGAACACAAACAGTTTATGGGTCGGGATGTAGATACGGATCGGCGCATCGACGTCGTATTCGTGAACACCCGGCAAGTGCAGCACCAGCAGGAAATGCTCGTTGCGCACGTGCAGGAAGGTTTCCGAACCGCTGATTTCGGCCACCTCGACGGTCACCGCCAGTTCGAGGTCATCGTCATTGCTCGGCACCAGCGAGATATGGCTGGGTCGCACGCCGAAACGGAACTCGCCCTCGCCCACCGGGCGCAAATCGACGTTCAGCGGAAAGTGCACGAAGTTGGCGAAACTCACTTCGTTGCCGGCAATGCGCCCCGGCATCAGGTTGATCGGCGGCTCGGAGAACAGCTCCGCCGCCAGCACGGTTTGCGGCTGGTGATAGACCGAAGACGACTGGCCGCTCTGGATCACCCGCCCTTCGTGAAGAATGGTGGTGGTGCCGCCCAGGGCCAGGGCCTCGTTGGGTTCGGTGGTGGCATAGATCGCGATGGTATGGCGCGCCTTGAACAGCTCGCGCATTTCCTGGCGCAGTTCCTCGCGCAACTTGTAGTCGAGGTTGACCAGTGGCTCGTCGAACAGGATCAACTCGGCATCCTTGACCAGCGCCCGGGCCATGGCCGTGCGTTGTTGCTGGCCACCGGAAAGCTCCAGCGGATAGCGCTTCAGAAATTTTTCGATGCGCAACATCTTCGCGGTTTCCAGCACCTTGCTCTGGATCAGCTCGCTGGATACACCGGCCTGGCGCAGCGGCGAGGCGATGTTGTCGAACACCGTCATCGTCGGGTAATTGATGAATTGCTGATAAACCATCGACACATTGCGCAAACGCACTGGCCGTTGGGTAACGTCGACGCCGTTCATCAGGATGCGCCCGCTGTCGGGCTTGTCCAGACCGGCCATCAGGCGCATCAGGCTGGTTTTGCCGGACAGGGTGCGCCCCAGCAAAACGTTGAAGGAACCGGGTTCAAAACTCAGGTTGGCATCGTCGATCCAGGTCTGGCCCTCGACGGTGCGGCTGACGTGCTCCAGGGTGAGTGACATGGCTCGGCCTTTTATTATTGGAGTCAAGCGACCGGAGCGATAAAGCGACATCCGTGCCAAAAATCCCAAGCCACTGATTTAGCTTAAAATAAGTGAAAATCACGGCCCATCGACGTTCGTTGCTGAACACAAATGAACAATCCGAAATGAACAATTGAACAGTTCACCCATTGACAGTGAACAATAGTGAACAACACTCTACGGACTGTTCACGGCCCCTGTAGGAGCGAGCTTGCTCGCGATGGACGTTAACGTTGACGAGGGCTGCCTGAGTAAATGCGGCGCTCTCACGTGCATCGCGAGCAAGCTCGCTCCTACAGGGATCGGCGCTATCCCATAAAAACAATAAAGTCTTGTTCAGAGATCGACTGCCATGGCCGCACCTGCCCTGCCGCTGTCCCACGACGCCATCATCCAGGACTCCTGGTCGCGTTGCCGCGCGTTCGGCCTCAGTCATCAGAGCGCGCCGGCATTCGATCAATTGCCGGCCGCGGGCATCGCGCAATTGCTGGAAAGCCAGCATTCACTGGTGCAAACCACCCATCAGGAAGTGCTGCCCTACTACGAGAACATCCTGAGCAATTCCAATTGCCTGATCATGCTCGCCGACCATCAGGGCCAGGTGCTCACATCGTGGGGCACCCAGCGCTTTATCGAGCCGAAACTGGCTCGGGGTTTCAGCGCCGGCGCCAGCTGGATGGAACGTTGCACTGGCACCAATGCCATTGGCACCGCCCTGGCCTGTGAGCAAGCCGTGCACATCGAGCACGATGAACATTTCCTCAAGGCCAACCGCTTCATGACCGGTTCCGCCGCGCCGATTTTCGATGCCGAGCGCAAGGTGATCGCGGTGCTGGACGTGTCCAGCGACAGCTACCTGCCGCCATCCCACACCCTGGGCATGGTCAAGATGATGAGCCAGACCGTGGAAAACCGGCTGATCCTCAACCTGTTCCATGGCCAGCATTTCCAGTTGACGTTCAACACCGGGCTGAACAACCTCGACAGCCAATGGGCTGGCTTGCTGATTTTCGATGAAAGCGGCCAGGTGCTGTCGGCCAATCGCCGGGCCGACAATCTGCTGGGCATCAGCCTGTCGCGGGTCAGTGTCGAGAGCCTGTTCAAGGTCTCTCTGCTGGAACTGCTCAATCAGCCCGAAGGCCTGCCCTTCGCCTTGCAAACCTCAGGACGCAACCGCTTCCAGTGCCTGCTGAAGCGGCCGAAACAGGCATCCGTTCAACCCCGAGTGTTCACCGAGCCGGTTGTCGCTACACCCGCGGCCATCAGCCTCAACACCCTGCATTTCGGCGACAGCCGCGTGGAAAAAGCCGTGCGCCAGGCCGAACGCTTGCTGGAAAAAGACATTCCACTGCTGATCCATGGTGAAACCGGAGTCGGCAAGGAAGTCTTCGTCAAGGCCCTGCACCAGGCCAGTTCGCGCAGCAAACAAGCGCTCATCGCCGTCAACTGTGCGGCGATTCCCGCCGAACTGGTGGAGTCCGAGTTATTCGGCTATGAGAAAGGCGCGTTCACCGGCGCCAACCAGAAAGGCAGCATCGGGCTGATCCGCAAGGCGGACAAAGGCACGCTGTTTCTCGACGAAATCGGTGACATGCCGCTGCCAACACAGGCGCGACTGTTGCGGGTGTTGCAGGAACGTTGCGTTCAGCCAGTGGGCAGCAGCGAATTGTTCCCTGTGGACTTGCGCATCATTTCAGCGACCAATCGCTCGCTGCGCGAACAAGTACAACTGGGGCGGTTTCGTGAAGACTTGTACTACCGCATCGGCGGCCTGACCCTGGAACTGCCGCCCCTGCGTGAGCGCAGCGATAAGGAGGCACTGTTCAAACGCCTGTGGGAGCAGCACCGCGAACCGACGCAATGGGCCGGTTTGAGCCAGGAAGTGATGGTTTTGTTCGGCCGCCACCCGTGGCCGGGCAACTTGCGCCAGGTCAGTAGCGTGATCCAGGTGGCCCTGGCCATGGCCGAGGAACAGCCGGTGCGGGCTGAGCACTTGCCGGATGATTTTTTTGTCGACCTGGAGATGGAACCGGTGGAGACGCCGGAGCCGCTGGGCATCGACTTGAATGATGTGGAAGCACTGAATCGGCAGTTGCAGGCGGTCGGGGGGAATATTTCGTATCTGGCGCGGCGGTTGGGAGTTAGTCGCAATACCCTGTACAAGCGGTTGCGCCAGGCTGAATGACAAGTTGGCCGAATGGGCCTCTTCGCGGGCAAGCCCGCTCCCACATTGGATTTGCGTTGTACTCAAAACTCAAACACACCAAAGATCAACTGTGGGAGCGGGCTTGCCCGCGAAGGCGTCAGTCCTGTCGCCAAAGAACGAGCAGCCACCCCCGAAAAACAAAAACCCGCACAAGGCGGGTTTTGTTTTTATAGCCAATACAGCCGCTGTCAGTCAGCCAGACGCCAGGTCGTGCCGCCCTTGCCGTCTTCCAGCACCACGCCCATGGCGGTGAGCTGGTCGCGGATGCGGTCGGATTCGGCCCAGTCCTTGCTGGCACGAGCCGCCAGGCGAGCAGCAATCAGCGCCTCGACTTCGGCTGCATCCACGCGCCCTTCGGCACCGGCCTGCAGGAAGTCATCAGCTTCGAGTTGCAACACACCCAGCACGCTGGCCAGTTCTTTCAGACGCGCCGCCAGGCCGGCCGCTGCATTGAGATCGCTCTCGCGCAGACGGTTGATCTCGCGGACCATCTCGAACAGCACCGCGCAGGCTTCCGGCGTGCCGAAGTCGTCGTTCATCACCTGGGTGAAACGCTCGACGAAGGCTTCGCCGCCGGCCGGCGCCACGTTCGGCAGGCCTTTCAACGCGTGGTAGAAACGCTCCAGGGCGCCCTTGGCGTCCTTGAGGTTGTCTTCCGAGTAGTTGATGGCGCTGCGGTAGTGGCTCGACACCAGCAAGTAACGCACGACTTCCGGGTGGTACTTGTCGAGCACGTCGCGAATGGTGAAGAAGTTGTTCAAGGACTTGGACATCTTCTCGCCATTGATACGGATCATGCCGCAATGCATCCACGCGTTGGCGTAGGTCTTGCCGGTGGCCGCTTCGCTCTGGGCGATTTCGTTTTCGTGGTGCGGGAACTCAAGGTCGCTGCCGCCGCCATGAATGTCGAAAGTCTCACCGAGGCAGCAGGTCGACATCACCGAGCATTCGATGTGCCAGCCCGGACGCCCGGCGCCCCACGGCGATTCCCAGCTCGGTTCGCCCGGCTTGGCCGCTTTCCACAGCACGAAGTCCAGCGGGTCCTGCTTGGACTCGTCGACTTCGATGCGCGCGCCGATGCGCAGGTCTTCGATCTTCTTGCGCGACAGCTTGCCGTAGCCCATGAACTTGCCGACGCGGTAGTACACGTCGCCATTGCCCGGGGCGTAGGCATAACCCTTGTCGATCAGGGTCTGGATCATCGCGTGCATGCCCGGAATGTGATCGGTGGCACGCGGCTCCATGTCCGGCTTCTTGATGTTCAGGCGCGCTTCGTCTTCGTGCATCGCCGCGATCATGCGCTCGGTCAAGGCTTCGAACGACTCGCCATTCTCGCGGGCACGATTGATGATCTTGTCGTCGATGTCGGTGATGTTGCGCACATAGGTCAGGTCGTAACCGCTAAAGCGCAACCAGCGGGTCACCAGGTCGAACGCAACCATGCTGCGGCCGTGGCCCAGGTGGCAGTAGTCGTACACGGTCATGCCGCACACGTACATGCGCACCTTGTTGCCATCGAGCGGCTTGAAGACTTCTTTGCTCTTGGTGAGCGTGTTGTAGATCGTAAGCACGTTATTTCCCTTGACGCTGAATCACTGGCCCCACGAATCACGCAGGGTCACGGTACGGTTGAATACCGGCTGACCTGGTTTCGAGTCCTTGAGATCGGCGACGAAGTAACCTTCGCGCTCGAACTGGAAACGGTCTTCCGGCTGTGCATTGCCCAGCGAGGGTTCAGCACGACAACCGGTGAGCACCTGCAGCGAGTCAGGGTTGATGTTGTCCAGGAAACTGGCGCTGTCTTCGGCCTTCTCCGGGTTCGGAGAACGGAACAGACGATCGTACAGACGCACTTCGCACTCGACGCTGGCCGCGGCCGGCACCCAGTGGATCACGCCTTTGACCTTGCGGCCTTCCGGGTTCTTGCCCAGGGTGTCCGGATCGTACGAGCAGCGCAGTTCGACGATGTTGCCATCGGCGTCCTTGATCGCTTCGTCGGCGCGGATCACGTAGCTGCCACGCAGACGCACTTCACCGGCCGGCTCCAGGCGCTTGTAGCCCTTCGGCGGCTCTTCCATGAAGTCTTCACGGTCGATGTAGATTTCACGGGCGAACGGCAAAGCGCGCACGCCCATGTCTTCTTTCGGGTGGCACGGCAGTTCGAGGTTCTCGACCTGGCCTTGCGGGTAGTTGGTGATCACGACTTTCAGCGGACGCAGCACGCACATGGCACGCGGGGCGCTCTGGTCGAGGTCGTCACGGATGCTGAACTCGAGCATGCCGAAGTCCACCACGCCGTCGGAACGGTTGGTGCCGATCATTTCGCAGAAGTTGCGGATCGATTTCGGCGTGTAGCCACGGCGGCGGAAACCCGACAGCGTGGACATGCGCGGGTCGTCCCAGCCGTTGACGTGCTTCTCATCGACCAGCTGCTTGAGCTTGCGCTTGCTGGTGATGGTGTAGTTCAGGTTCAAGCGGCTGAACTCGTACTGGCGCGGGTTGGCCGGCACCGGCAAGTGCTCGAGGAACCACTCGTACAGCGGACGGTGGCTTTCGAACTCCAGGGTGCAGATCGAGTGGGTGATGCCTTCGATGGCGTCCGACTGACCGTGGGTGAAGTCGTAGTTCGGGTAGATGCACCACTTGTCACCGGTCTGGTGGTGGTGAGCGTGACGGATGCGATACATGATCGGATCACGTAGGTTCATGTTCGGCGAAGCCATGTCGATCTTGGCCCGCAGCACCCGTGCGCCGTCCTTGAACTCGCCGGCCTTCATGCGGGCGAACAGGTCCAGGTTCTCTTCGACGCTGCGGTCGCGGAACGGGCTGTTCTTGCCAGGTTCGGTCAGGCTGCCACGGTATTCCTTGGCTTGCTCCGGCGTCAGGTCATCGACGTAGGCATTCCCGGATTTGATCAGCGCCACTGCCCAGTCGTGCAACTGGTCGAAATATTGCGAGGCGTAGCGCACTTCACCGGACCACTCGAAGCCCAGCCATTTGACGTCGCTTTCGATCGCGTCGATGTATTCCTGGTCTTCCTTGGCCGGGTTGGTGTCGTCGAAACGCAGGTGCGTGACGCCGCCGAACTCCTGGGCCAGGCCGAAGTTCACGCAGATCGACTTGGCGTGACCGATGTGCAGGTAGCCGTTGGGTTCAGGCGGGAAACGGGTGACGATCTGCGTGTGCTTGCCCGAGTCCAGGTCTGCCTGGATGATCGGCCGCAGGAAGTTGACCGGCACGGCTGGGCCGGTCTTGGCATTCGAGGTAGGGTCGACAGTGGGCTTGCTCATAGGATCCTTGAACGTACAAGTGCGTGGCCGTAATGAAGGCCGGACAAAACAAAGCCGCTATCATAGCCGATGCCGTCAAGTGCCTGACAGAGCGCACTCTGTAAACCGTCGCATTTAATGGGCCGCAAATGAAAAAACTGCCTCGAAATTCGTGCCTGTCACGCTAAACTGCGCACCTTGGCCGAGACAGGCTGAACCGGTTGCGGGATGGAATGTCCCAAAACCACGAATTCCCTTAGTGAGTAACGATCATGACCCAAGTCAAACTGACTACCAATTTCGGCGACATCGTCCTCGAACTGAACGCCGACAAAGCCCCGATCACCGTGGCCAACTTCGTCGAGTACGTTAAAGCCGGTCACTACGAAAACACCGTTTTCCACCGTGTCATCGGCAACTTCATGATCCAGGGCGGCGGTTTCGAGCCAGGCATGAAAGAAAAGAAAGACAAGCGTCCAAGCATCCAGAACGAAGCCGACAACGGTCTTTCCAACGACAAGTACACCATCGCCATGGCCCGCACCATGGAGCCGCATTCCGCTTCCGCACAGTTCTTCATCAACGTGGCGGACAACAGCTTCCTCAACCACAGCGGCAAGAACGTTCAAGGCTGGGGCTACGCGGTATTCGGTAAAGTGACCGCCGGCACCGACGTTGTCGACAAGATCAAAGGCGTGGCCACCACTTCCAAGTCCGGCCACCAGGACGTTCCGGCAGACGACGTGATCATCGAGAAAGCCGAGATCATTGAGTGATATTGCTGATTTCAGATTTACATCTGGAAGAGGAGCGCCCGGACATTACCCGGGCGTTTCTGGATTTGCTCGCCGGACGCGCCCGCTCGGCGAGTGCGTTGTACATCCTGGGCGACTTTTTCGAGGTGTGGATTGGCGACGACGCCATGACGCCCTTCCAGCGTTCCATCTGCCAGGCCCTGCGCGACCTCAGCGACAGCGGCACGGCCATTTTCCTGATGCACGGCAATCGTGATTTCATGCTCGGCAAGGCCTTCTGCAAGCAGGCCGGCTGCACCCTGCTCAAAGACCCGAGTGTCGTGCAATTCAACGGCGAGCCGGTGCTGCTGATGCACGGCGACAGCCTGTGCACCCGCGACGAAGGCTATATGAAGCTGCGCCGCTACCTGCGCAACCCGATCACCCTGTTCATCCTGCGCAACCTGCCCTTGCGCACCCGGCACAAGCTGGCACGCAAACTGCGCAGTGAAAGCCGTGCACAGGTGCGGATGAAGGCCAATGACATCGTCGACGTCACGCCCGAAGAGATTCCGCGGATCATGCAGGAGTTCGGGGTGAAGACCTTGATCCACGGGCATACCCATCGTCCGGCGATCCACAAGTTGCAGTTGGGCGACCAGGCCGCCCGGCGCATTGTGCTGGGGGATTGGGATCGTCAGGGGTGGGCGTTGCAGGTGGATGAGCAAGGGTTTGCGCTGGCGCCGTTTGATTTCACACCGCCACCGCAACTGGCAGCACCCGCAAACTAACAGCCGAACACAAAAACCTGTGGGAGCGGGCTTGCCCGCGAAGAGGGAGTGTCAGTCGAGATCTGTATGACTGATCCGCCGCCTTCGCGGGCAAGCCCGCTCCCACAGGTTATGTGCTGCCTTAGTGTCCCGAGGCCGCAGGCCCGGCCTTGGCCGTAAACGGCGGCCTGGCCAGCCACACGATCAGGATCAGCCCCAGGAACATCCAGCCCAGCAAGGTGAAGTAATCCACCGTGGACATGATGTACGCCTGGCTGATCACCATCTGATCCAGTTGCGTATAGGCCTTGGCCCCCGCCCCGCCCAGATTGCTCAGTGCTTCGCGGGTCGCCGGGTCGAACGGGGTGATGCTTTCGGTCAGGTAGGCATGGTGCTGGTCGGCACGGCGAATCCAGATCCAGGTGGTCAGCGACGCCGCGAAACTACCGCCCAGGGTCCGCAGGAACGTCGCCAACCCGGAACCGTCGGCAATCTGGCTCGGCGGCAGGTCCGAGAGCAGGATGGTCAGGGTCGGCATGAAGAACAGCGCCACGCCGATCCCCATGAACAGCTGCACCATGGCAATGTGCTGGAAATCCACTTCATTGGTGAACCCGGCGCGCATGAAGCAACTGAGGCCAATGGCCAGGAACGCACCGCCTGCCAGTAACCGCATGTCGAATTTCGGTGCGTATTTGCCAACAAAGGGTGCCAGTAACACCGGCAGGATCCCCAGCGGTGCCACGGCAAAACCGGCCCAGGTCGCGGTGTAGCCCAAGCGTGTCTGCAGCCACTGCGGCAGGATCAGGTTGATCCCGAAGAACCCGGCATAGCCCAGGATCAACACAATGGTGCCGTAGCGGAAGTTGCGGTGGGCGAACAGACGCAGGTTGACCACCGGGTGTTCATCGGTCATTTCCCAGATCACGAAGAACACCAGGGCCACCACAGAAATCACACTGCCGATCACGATGAAGCTCGATTCGAACCAGTCGGCATCGTTACCCTTGTCGAGCACGATCTGCAGCGCCCCGACACCGATGATCAGCGCAATTAGACCAACGTAATCCATCGGCTGGCGGCTGGTGACCACCGGGCGCTTTTTCATCTGCTGGGTGACCACCCATGCCGCGAACAGGCCGATCGGCACGTTGATGAAGAAAATCCACGGCCAGCTATAGCTGTCGGTGATCCAGCCGCCGAGGATCGGCCCGGCAATCGGCGCGACCACCGTGACCATCGCCAGCAACGCCAGGGCCAGCCCCCGCTTCGCTGGCGGATAAACCGCGATCAGCAACGTCTGGGTCATCGGGTACAACGGCCCCGCCACCACCCCTTGCAGCACCCGGAAGCCCACCAGCTCGGGCATCGAGGTGGAAATCCCGCACAGGAACGAGGCCAGCACGAACAGCAGTGTCGCCCAGACAAACAGCTTCACCTCGCCAAAACGCCGACTGAGCCAACCGGTCAGCGGCAAGGCGATGGCATTGCTCACCGCAAACGAGGTGATGACCCAGGTGCCCTGCTCCGAACTCACGCCCAGGTTGCCGGAAATCGTCGGCAGCGCCACGTTGGCGATGGTGGTGTCGAGCACCTGCATGAAGGTCGCCAGCGACAGGCCGATGGTGCTAAGTAACAGGCTTGGCGGTGTGAAAGACGCGTTATTGCTCATCGCGAACCCTTGGAAACCTGATGGGTGCCGCGTCCGTCACGGACGCAGCCAACCCCGTGGGAGCGGGCTTGCCCGCGAAGAGGTCGGCACATTCAACATGGATGTCGCCTGACCCTCCGCCTTCGCGAGCAAGCCCGCTCCCACAGGCTCGAGGTAATGGCATTTCAGCGTTGCGCGGTTTTGCTGACCGCGGCGCTGTTGTCGTGGATCAACCGGGTGATCATCGCGTCGGCCTCGGCCAGCTGACGGTCGTAGACGTTGGTGCTGAACGAAGCCTTCTGCGGCGGCTGTTGCGCCAGCACCGGCCCGCTCTGGTCGTGCAGGTCCACATCGACCATGGTCGACAGGCCGACCCGCAGCGGATGCCTGGCCAGTTCCTCGGCGTTGACGTGGACTCGCACCGGTACGCGCTGCACGATTTTGATCCAGTTGCCGGTGGCGTTCTGCGCCGGCAGCAGGGCAAAGGCGCTGCCGGTACCGGCGCCGAGGCTGTCGATGGTGCCGCTGTACTTGACGCTGCTGCCGTACAGGTCGGTTTCGATCTCGACCGGTTGGCCAATGCGCATATCGCGCAATTGGGTTTCCTTGAAGTTGGCGTCGATCCACAGTTGATCCAGCGGAATCACCGCCATCAGCGCGGTACCCGGTTGCACGCGCTGGCCGAGCTGTACAGAACGCTTGGCCACGTAACCGGTGACCGGTGCAATCAGGACGCTGCGTGAGTTGTTCAGGTAGGCCTGACGCAGTTGTGCGGCGGCGGCCATCACATCGGGGTGCGAAGACACCACGGTGTCATCGACCAGCGCGCTGGTGGTCTTGAGCTTTTGTTCGGCATTGGCCAGGGCGTTTTGCGCCGAGGTCAGGTCGTCGCGGGCGTGGGACAGCTCTTCCTGGGAAATCGCCCCGCCGGCAGCGAGGTTCTTGCGCCGGCTGAAGTTGTCCTGGGCCTTTTGCACTTCGGCTTTCTGCGCATTGACCTGGGCTTTCATGCCATCCACATCGCTGTACAGGCCACGCACCTGACGCACGGTACGGGCCAGATTGGCCTGGGCATTTTGCAGACCGATTTCGGCGTCGTTCGGGTCAAAGTTCACCAACACCTGGCCTTCATGCACCAGATCGCCATCGTCGGCGCCGATGCTGACCACGGTGCCCGTGACCAGCGGCGTGATTTCCACCACGTTGCCGTTCACATAGGCGTCGTCGGTGCTTTCGCTCCAGCGTCCATAAAACTCGTGGTAGGCCCAGACACCCGCGCCGCTGAGCACGACGGCGGCAGCCAGGACCAGCAACATGAACTTGCGCTTGCCCGAGTTGGGGTTGCCTTGGGTGTTTTCCGGAGGTTGAGTTGTATCGGCAGTGGCCATGACAAGTACCTTGAATTAGTGGGTCAGCGTGGCTGGCGTGGCGTTGGCCGAGGCGACGACCTCAGGCTGGAAACCGCCGCCCAGCGCCTGCATCAGCTGGATCGACAGGTCGATCTGCTCGGCATTCAGGTTGGCCAGCTGGCGCTGGGCCTGGAGCAATTGCTGCTCGATGCTGAGCACATCCAGGTAGTTGCCGATGCCGGAACCGTAACGCTGGACCACGGTGTTGTAGGAATCCTGGGCGATGTCGGTGGCATGCTGCTGGGCCGCGATCTGCCGGCCGATATCGCGCAGCTGGTTGACGCTGTCACTGACATCCCCCAGCGCCTTCACCAGGCTTTTGTTGTATTGCGCCACGGCGAGGTCGTAGTCGGCGTCGCGGGAATCGAGGTCGGCGCGCAAGCGGCCACCGTCGAAAATCGGCACAGAAATCGTCGGTGCAATGCTGAAGAAGCGGCTGGCCGATCCAAACATCGCATCGCCCAACAAGGACTCGGCGCCGGCAGCGGCGCTGAGGTTCAGGTTGGGGTAGAACCGGGTCTTGCCGGCGTCGATGCTTTTGCTCGCCGCCTCGACCCGCCAGCGCGCGGCGACCAGGTCCGGGCGACGCCCGAGCAACTCGGCCGGCAACACCGAAGGTAGCGCTACCGCACTCGGCTGAAGAATGTTCGGCCGGGCAATTTCATTGCCGCGGTCCGGACCTTTGCCGAGCAGCACCGCAAGGGCGGTCTTCGCGCTGTTCAGGCGCTTTTCAGCGTCGATCAAATTGGCTAGGGAGGTGGCTTCGAGGCTTTCGGTCTGCTGGAACTGGTACTGGCTGTCGATCCCGGCCGTCAGGCGCCGCTGGCTCAGCTCGAGCATTTGCCGGGTACGCTTGAGGTCTTCGCTGGACAGGTCATACACGATGTGCGCCTGACCGAGATCGCTGTAGGCCCGGGCGACGTCGGCGGCCAGGGTCAGTTGCGCGGCCTGCTGGTCGACTTCGGCGGCACGGGCCTGGCCGAGGGCCGCTTCCCAGGCATCGCGCTGGCCGCCCCACAGGTCGAAGTTGTAGTTGAAGCTGGTGCTGATATTGCGAAGGGTGGCGTACGCGTCACCCTGCCCGAGCGGGTCCTGGTCCCGGGCCAGGCGCGAGCGGCTGACACCGGCGCTGGCATCCAGGGTCGGCATCCGCGCGGCGTCGGCGGCGTAGGCGGCGGCGCTGGCCTGGTGGGCACGGGCGTCGGCGATCTGCATGTCCGGGCTGTCGCGCAGGGCCTCGCGGATCAGGCCGTCGAGTTGCGGGTCGCCGAGGCTTTTCCACCAGTCGCTTTTCGGCCAGGCGGCCGGCGACAGGGTCACGCCGCCGAGGGATTGCCCGGCCTTGAAGTTTTTCGCGTCGAGGCTGACACCTTCGGTTTTCAGGCCGCTGTAACTGGCGCAACCGGCCAGGCTCATGGCCAGCAGCACCAGGCTCAAGCCGGCACGCAAGGGTTTACTGCTCATTTGTCACCTACCCGCAGCAGGGTGATCGAGTCACCGGCGGCTACCAAAATCTTCTTCAGAATCATCTCCAGGGTTTTCAGCTCATCTGGAGTGATGGCACCGGCCAGTTCATTCATGGCTTCGGCGCCGATGTGCGGCAACAGCCCGGCGAGCTTCTGGCCGTCTTCCGTGAGTACCAGCTGCACCTGACGGCGATCCGCCTCGGAGCGTTGGCGGGCGAGGAAGCCCTTCTGTTCCAGACGATCGAGCATGCGCGTCATCGAGCCGCTGTCCAGGGACAGATGACGGCACAACTCGCCCGGCGAATCGACGCCGTACTGGGCCATGATGATCAACACCTTGAACTGCGCGGCGGTGATGCCGTGGGGTTCCATGTGGGTGTCGATGATCCGGTCCTTGAGCAGCGCGGCGCGTCCGAGCAGCAGGCCGAGATGGCAATTGTGGAAATCGTCTGGAGAGAAATGTTTCATCTGACCACCCGTTAGCTGCCTAGGCAGTGAATGTATGTCTAAATGTTACTGCCTAGGCAGCGAATGTCAACGCAATAGTTAGCATGCTTTGTAAATAGTTGACTAATGGCATCAGATTTTGTGCTGTCCACGCCGACGCCTTCGCGAGCAAGCCCGCTCCCACAGGGATCACGCTGAACCTGTGGGAGCG